>CASEEY010000004.1 GCA_949287055.1 uncultured Collinsella sp. | reverse complement strand
CTATCGTGCCCCCGGGTTTGTCTCAGTTATGAGTCGATATCTGAGACAAACCCGTGGGCACAATGGACGGTGGTCGCGCGCGACCCGAAACCGAAGTGCCGGCCGGACAAACCCGGGGACACGATGGACGGTCGCATCGCGTCCGATCCGTCGTGTGCGCATCTGCGTCGCATGCGGGACCCGGCAGGCGGCGTATCGTGCAGTTCTCGTGAACGCACGTGGCTGTGGTACCATATGCAGCTGTTGGTTACCCGCACTTAGAGGTTCGCTGCACCGGCGGCTTCCCAGTGTTGGGCGTATTCAAGAGAAAGGTGTACACCATGACCGTCTCCAAGGAGCGCAAGGCCGAGCTCACCGCGCAGTTCGGCAACAGCCCCGTCGACACCGGCAACCCCAAGGTTCAGGTTGCCATCCTCACCGAGCGCATCCGCGAGCTCACCGAGCACATGAAGTCCCACCAGAAGGACTTCCACACCCGCCGCGGTCTGCTCATGCTGGTCGGTCGCCGTCGTCGTCTTCTGTCCTACATCAAGAAGAACGACATCTTCGAGTACCGTGCGCTCATCAAGGAACTCGGCATCCGCGACAACATCCAGTAACACGTTGTGCATGCAGGAGCCCCCGCGGGGGCTCCTTTTCATGTAAGGGGCCGCAACCGCGACCTCTACGCCGCCTGCGGGATGTCCCGCAGACACTATTCGAGGCCCGCACGCAACGGGGCGTGCGGAGATGAAGGAGAAAAATGACTCTCGTATCTAAGACTTTCGAGCTGTACGGCAAGACCTACACGCTGGAGAGCGGCGAGCTCGCCAAGCAGGCGACCGGCGCCACCCTGGTCAAGCAGGGCGACACCACCGCGCTCGTGACCGTCGTCGTGTCCAAAGAGCGCAAGAACTACGACTTCTTCCCGCTGACCGTCGACTTCAACGAGAAGATGTACGCCGCTGGTCGCATTCCGGGCGGCTACCTCAAGCGCGAAGGCCGTCCCTCCGAGAAGGCGACGCTCACGGCGCGCATGATCGACCGTCCCATCCGCCCGAGCTTTCCCGACGGCTTCCGCAACGAGGTCCAGATCGTCGCGACCTCGCTCGTGGCCGACCAGAAGAACCCCATCGACGTCATCTGCACGATGGGCGCCTCGCTTGCCCTTACGGTGGGCGGCGTGCCGTTCGAGGGTCCGCTTGCCTGCGTGCGCATCGGTCGCAACAAGGAGACGGGCGAGTTCATCGTCAACCCCACTTATGAGGAGCGCGAGAACTCCGACCTCGACCTCGAGCTGGCCGGTACCCGCGACTTCATCTCGATGGTCGAGGCGGGCGCCGAAGAGGTCACCGAGGACGACATGCTCGCCGCCATGCAGTTCGGCCAGGAGGCCATCGGCGCCTTCTGCGACGCGCAACTTGCCTTCATCGAGGAGTGGGAGCGCGTCAACGGCCCCATCCAGCCGAAGGAGTACGTGCTCGATCAGCCCGTCCCCGAGGTCGAGGAGCGCATCTTCGCCCATTACGACGAGATGTACGCCGCCCTGTCCGACGCCGACAAGCTTTCGCGCATCGCGCACGTCGAAGAGCTCAAGGATCGCATCCGTGCGGAGTTCACCGAGGAGGAACAGCTCACGTGGGAGCGCGAGATCCCGGTCAACCTCAAGAAGCTGGAGAAGAAGGCCATGCGCACCATGGTCGTCGAGACCGGTGAGCGCGTGGACGGCCGTGCGGCCAACGAGATTCGCCCCATCATGGTCAAGGATTCCTACCTGCCGCTCGTTCACGGCTCCGGCCTGTTCCAGCGCGGCCAGACCCAGGTGCTCTCCGTCCTCTCGCTCGGCATGCTGAGCGAGGGCCAGCGTCTCGACACCATCGAGCCGGTCGAGGGCAAGCGCTACATGCACCAGTACAACTTCCCGCCGTTCTGCACGGGTGAGACCGGCCGCATCGGCGCTCCCAAGCGCCGCGAGATCGGTCATGGCAACCTCGCCGAGCGCGCCCTTCTGCCGGTGCTGCCTGACGAGACGGAGTTCCCGTATGCCATCCGCGTCGTCTCCGAGGTCATGGAGTCCAACGGCTCCTCGTCCATGGCGTCCACCTGCGCGAGCTGCCTGGCCCTCATGGACGGCGGCGTGCCGCTGAAGCGCCCCGTGTCCGGCATCGCCATGGGCCTCATCCAGGAGGAGGGCAAGACCGTCGTGCTCTCCGACATCCAGGGCATCGAGGACTTCCTCGGCGATATGGACTTCAAGGTCACCGGTACCGAGCACGGCATCACGGCCCTTCAGATGGACAACAAGGCCACCGGCCTGACCTTTGAGATCCTGAAGACCGCTCTTCAGCAGGCCAAGGAGGGCCGTGCCTTCATCCTGGGCAAGATGCTCGATGTCATCCCCGGCCCGCGCGAGCAGCTCCGCTCCAGCGCGCCGCGCATCGAGACCGTCACGGTGCCCGTCGCGAAGATCCGCGACATCATCGGCAAGGGCGGCGACACCATCCGCAGCATCCAGGACGAGACGGGCGCCACAATCAACGTCGAGCAGGACGGCACCGTCGTCGTGGGCGGCGTGGGCGAGGCAGCCGACATGGCCATCGCCCGCATCAAGGAGATCATCCGCGAGCCCGAGGTGGGCGAGGTCTTCGACGGCCGCGTCGTCACGGTCGAGAAGTTCGGCGCGTTCGTGCGCCTCTTCGGCGACAAGGACGGCCTGCTGCACATCTCCCGCGTTGCCGAGGGTCGCGTGGAGCGCGTCGAGGACGTGCTCAACGTGGGCGATGAGGTGAAGGTCAAGGTCATCGAGGTCGACGAGAAGGGCAAGGTCTCGCTCGATCGCATCGACAAGCCGAAGGCTCCCGAGGGCTCCGGCTCCGAGGGCGGCTTCAAGGGCAATCGCGAGCGCCGCGAGCGCGGTGACCGTCCGGGTCGTCCGCGTCGCGAGCACGGCGACCGTCCCCGTCGCACGCCCGGCGACAACGGCGGCCGCGCGCCCCGTCGCCATCACGAGGGCTAACGAAACGCGATAGAACGCGCACAGGGTCCCGGGATCATACCCGGGACCTTTTTTGCATATCGGGCGTTCCGCTGTTCGTGTGGGGACGGCTGCTGCTGCGCAATTCGTTAGACTCTTGTTGGTACAATGCAATATCCATGTGTTTCGCCCATGGCATCTGCCATGCGGAATTTCCAGAACGGTTCGGCGGCTCGACCGCCGTTGCATTGATCGCGATCAATAGAAAGGACGTAGCTCGCTTTATGGCTCAAACAACTAAGAAGAAGTCGGCGCCGCTCAAGATCATTCCCTTGGGCGGTCTGGACGGCATCGGTAAGAACATGACCGTGTTCGAGTGCGGCGAGGACATGGTGCTCGTCGACGCCGGCCTCATGTTCCCCGACGATTCGCAGCCCGGTATCGACCTCGTGCTTCCGGACTACACCTATGTCCTTGAGAACGAGGAGAAGCTGCGCGGCATCGTCGTCACCCACGGCCACGAGGACCATACCGGCGCCTTGCCCTACCTGCTGCAGGACCTGAACAACAAGGTTCCTATCTTCTCGAGCAAGCTGACCCTCGGTTTCATCGAGGGCAAGCTCGCCGAGTTCCGCATCCGCGCGCCCAAGTTCCGCGAGGTCGCCGGCGGCAGCCATGTCAATCTGGGCTGCATCTCCATCGACTTCTTCTCCATGACGCACTCGATTCCCGGCGCCTTGGGCGTGTTCATCCGCACCCCTCAGGGCAACGTCATGCATACGGGCGACTTCAAGCTCGACCAGACGCCCATCGACGGCGTGACGCCCGACTACGCCTCGATCAGCCGTTTCGCCAAGCAGGGGATCGACCTGCTCATGTCCGACTCCACCAACGCCACGGTGCCCGGTTTCACGAAGTCCGAGGCCGAGGTCGGCCCGTCGCTGTACGCCGCCATCAAGGACGCTCCGGGCCGCGTGTTCGTCGCCAGCTTCTCGAGCCATATCCACCGTCTCCAGCAGATCTGCGATGCGGCGCGCCGCTGCGGTCGCAAGATCGTCGTGACCGGCCGCTCGATGCTCACCAACACGCGCGTCGCACGCGAGCTCGGGTATCTGGATATCCCCGAAGAGGACATCATCGACGCCTACGAGATCAACAACCTGCCCGAGGACAAGATCGTCGTCATGTGCACCGGCAGCCAGGGCGAGCCCCTCTCAGCGCTCTCCCGCATGGCGAACGGCGAGCACAAGACGCTTTCCATGCACGACGGCGATACGGTCATCATCTCCGCTACGCCGATTCCCGGAAACGAGAAGGGCGTCCAACAGGTCATCAACAGCCTCGCCAAGATCGGCTGCGACGTCTACGACAAGAATCGCACGCTCGTCCATGTTTCCGGCCACGGAAGCCAGGAGGAGCTCAAGCTGATGCTCGCTATGACGCGCCCCGCCTACTTCATGCCCGTGCACGGCGAGGCCGTGCATCTGCGCGCGCATGCGCGCCTGGCGCGCAAGGTGGGCATTCCCGCCGACCACATCTTCATCCTCGACAACGGCGAGGCCCTCGAGATGCGCGGCGGCGAGGTGCGCCTCGGCGAGCCTGTCGAGTCCGGCGTGGTGTATGTCGACGGCCTGCGCATCGGCGATACCGACCCCATCGTGCTGCGCGACCGTCAGAAGCTCGCCAACGACGGCATGGTGACCGCTGTCGCTATCGTTTCGCTCAAGCGCAAGCGCATCGACGCGATCGAGTTCTCCGGCCGCGGCGTCTCGTTCACCATCGATGACGAGTTCTCTTCCGACGCGTCCGCGTCCATCATGAAGATGATCGAGAAGGGCTCCTTCAACTTCACGAGCAGCGGCACCGACGCGCTGCGCAAGGCGGTGCGCGATTCGCTGTCCAACTTCATCTGGAACCGTACCCGCACGCGTCCGATGATCATCCCGGTCGTCATGGAGGTCTAGCGTGGCGGCTTCGGGGAACAAGAAGACATCGAAGAAGGGCGGCGCGAGCAAGCGCGCCGGCGGCGCCGCGGTGTCGCCGCGCGAGCTGCGCGCCAACAAGGCTGCCGAGAAAGAGCAGCCCTTGGAGCCCTTGATGGATGCCGGGTCGGGACGCGATATCGCCGGGGTGCTGCTTGCCGTCTTCGCGGTGGCTTCCTTCATCTCGGTCATCTCGCCCACGTCCGCCCCGGTCGCTGCCGCTGTTGCCGGTTTCTACCATCTGGGGTTCGGTTTGGGCGCCTATGTCGTTCCCCTGTGCATCCTCGGGGTGGCGGCCTTGCTGTTCGTCCGCGGCGGCGAGCCCGTCTCGCTGCGCACGGCAGCCGGGGCCGGTCTCATCTTCGTTGCGATCATCTCCATGCTCTCCCTGTCGGTGCCCTATACCGAGCTGTCGAGTGCGGCTATGTTCGAGCCCGAAAACCTGTCGGCATCCGGCGGGTATGTCGGCGCCTTCATCGCGAGCGCGCTGCAGGGTGCTCTGGGCAAGACCATCTCCTACGTCATCCTGGTCGGCGTTATCGTGCTCGGCCTCGTGATCATCGGGTTTTCGGTGAGCGATGTCGTGCGGGGCGTCGCCGCTCGCGCGGAGTCGCTTGCCCAGCGCCGCCGCGTCGATGTCAACGAGCGGCCTTGGGGCGACGCGGCCCCTGGCACCGATCCCGCACGAGCGCCCCGCGCCGCAGCGCACCCCGCCGCTCCCGCCCAGGCATCGCTGTTTGATGAGGAGGGGACGGCGCGCACCACCTATCTGGGGAGCCGCGTGTCGAGTGTGGCGGATGCGGCCCCCGATACCGGCGAGGACCCCTTCGTCGACGTGTCGGATCAGCTTGCCGCCGAGCATGCGAAGACCACCCTCATTCCGGTGAAGGAGCGCTTTGCGGGCGATCTGACCGAGGTCGATGCGATTCCCGCGTCTGACACGGCGGCCGCGACGCCCGTGCGCGGCCTCGATGCCATCCATAAGGCGGCAGCCGACACTGCCGGTACGTTTTCCGCTGCGTCTGCGCTCGAGCCGCTCGATGCGCTTCCTTGGGATGAGCCGGATTCCGGCAGGTCGTCTGGCGGCGCTCATGACGCAGCCCCGTCGTCTGCCGTTCCTGCCGCTGCTGCCGCAGCCGTCGTCGAGCCCCCGGTGCCCGATTTTCTGAAAAAGGCGGCTCAGGGTGCAGCTGGGGCAGCGGTTGCTGCTCCGGCGACCGCGCAAAAGCCTGCCGCCAAGAAGAAAGCTTCGTCTTCGCGCACGCCCGTGCAGCCCGTCTCGCCGGCCGCCGACGCTGACGACGGGGAGCGCAAGCTGCCGCCCGCATCCATGCTCCGCCATAGCCCCGCCTCGGCTTCCGGCAAAAGCTCCGAGAAGGAGCTTGAGCAGACCGCGTTCGCCCTGCAGGCGACGCTGCAGGAGTTCGGTCTGCACTCGCGCGTCGTCGGATGGATCTCCGGTCCCACGGTCACCACGTTCAAGGTGCAGCCGGGCGAGGGCGAGCGCGTGAGCCGCATCTCCAATCTTGAGGACGACATCGCGCTTTCGCTCGCCACCGATTCGGTGCGCATCTTCGCCCCCATTCCCGGCACCTCCCTGGTCGGTATCGAGATTCCCAACCGCACGCGTCAGACCGTCGCGTTCGGCGATATCCTGCCCTACGTCAAGGGCGGCCCGCTCGAGTTCGCGCTCGGTCGGGATGCCGAAGGCCAGCCCATGGTCGCCGACCTTGCCAAGATGCCGCATCTGCTCATCGCGGGCACGACGGGTTCCGGCAAGTCGGTGGTCATCAGCTCCATCCTCATGAGCCTCCTCATGCGCACGTTCCCGGAGGATGTGCGCCTGATCATGATCGACCCCAAGCGTGTCGAGTTCGCTCCCTACGACGGTTTGCCCCACCTGTACGTCCCGGTCGTGACCGAGCCCAAGCAGGCAGCGAGCGCCCTGCAGTGGGCCGTCTCCGAGATGGAGCGCCGCCTGAAGGTGTTCGAGCGCATCGGCGTCCGCAAGATCTCGACGTTCAACGAGAAGCAGGCTGCGGGCGATTTCGAGAAATACGACAATCCGCCTGCGAAGATGCCCTATCTGGTCATCGTGATCGACGAGCTCTCCGACCTCATGATGGTCGCCGGCAAGGACGTCGAGGCGTCCATCGTGCGCATCGCGCAGCTTGGTCGCGCGGCCGGTATTCACATGATCGTGGCGACCCAGCGCCCGAGCTCCAACGTCGTCACCGGTCTCATCAAGGCGAACATCACCAACCGCATCGGCCTCACCGTCGCCACGGGCATCGACAGCCGCGTCATCCTCGACCAGACGGGCGCCGAGAAGCTCATCGGCCAGGGAGACATGCTCTTCAGCCGCGTCGACTGGGGCAAACCCAAGCGCATCCAGGGCTGTTACGTCTCGGACGAGGAGATCTTCTCGGTCGTCGAGTTCGTCAAGGAGCAAAGCCCCGCAGACTACCACGAGGAGATTCTCTCGGCGGTCGCTCCCGCTTCCATGGCTGGCGCCTCGACTTCCGCCCACGACGGGGGAGATGACGACCCGCTGCTCTGGGAGGCCGCGCGCATCGTGGTCGAGACGCAGCTCGGTTCTACCTCCGGTTTGCAGCGCCGCCTCAAGGTGGGCTATGCGCGCGCCGGTCGTATCATGGACATGCTTGAGGAAAAGGGCGTCGTCGGACCCCCTGACGGCTCCAAGCCGCGCGAGGTCCTCCTCGATGAGGAGGGGCTTTCCGAGCTCGAAGCCGTCGAGGCCCGCATGGCCCAAGAAGATGAGTTTGGAGGGTTCTGATGTCCAGTCGCTTCGGCGAGATGCTGCTCAATCGACGTCGTGAGTTGGGCATGTCGATCCAGCAGGTCGCCAACGTCATCAAAATGAGACCCCAGATCATTGAGTTCTTCGAGACCGGGAACTTCGCCTCGATGCCGCCGCGCGGCTACGCGCAGGGCATGATCGCGAGCTATGCACGCTACCTTGGATTGAATCCTCGTGAGGTCGTGAACGCGTACTTCGATGAGCTTTACGTGTTCGAGCGGGGCGGCAGCTCTGCCGGCAGCCAGTTCACCGAAGGCGCGACCGACCCCGTGCCCCGCAGCGTCAGCACGAGCGGCCGTTACCTGATGGTGGATCCCACGCCCCCGAGCTCGCGCTACGCCCAGCGCCCTCCGCAGGCGGGCTATGTGTCCGATATGACCTCGGGGCACGTCCCCATGCGCGTCGCTGGCAATGAGCGCCGCGTCGCGAGCCTTGCCTCGACGGGGGAGGGCAGGCCGCGCAACGTAAGGACCGTCTCCGGGCGGACGCGCCCGGGCGAGCGCGCGGGCGCCGGCTCGAGCGATATGGAGGTCACGGCCCGCATGCGCCGCTCTGACCTGCGGGATGCCGCCCGCTCCGGCCGTGGCTCCCGCCCGCGTTCGGGGGCTTCGAGCGACGGCTATCCGCAGCGTTCACGCTCCCGCACCTCGTCGCGTTCTCGTTCCGGTGCCCCCAGCGGGTTTTCCATGGATCCGCGCGTCATGATCGGCGGCCTCGCCATCATTTTGATCCTGCTCGCGCTCGTCATCTTCTTGCTTGTGAGGAGCTGCAGCGCCCCTGCCGAGACGACCCCTGCCGGCTCGGCTCCGGTGACCCAGACGCAGCCCGCCACCGATGCCGCTTCCGATGCCGATGAGCCGTCCGACAGCGGGGCCGACGTGACGGACGGGGAGGCTGACGATTCGACCGACGCGGACGCTGATGCAGACGCCGATGCCTCAGACGGCGAAGGCGCGGCTGCCGACGCCAAGCCCGCAGAGCCTGTCGAGACCAAGGTGACCGTTTCGCTCGCTGAGGGCGCCTCATCCTGGCTCGAGGTCAAGGTTGACGGCACCATCGTGCTTTCCGAGCAGGTTGCCGGCCCCTATGAGGTCGAGTACACCCCGACGAGCTCCGTCGAGATCACCGTCGACCATCCCGCCGATGTCCATGTGACCAAAAACGGCGACAGCGTTGATTGGGACACGAAGACGTCCGGTGTGGGCAAGGTCACCCTTACCGTTCCCAAAACCGTCGACGAAGATGCTCAAGGCTCCGATGGGGCTGACGGCGCTGACGCCGAACAGGCCGATTCGGATTCCTCTTCCGATTCGACCGAGGATTCCGCACGATAGCGTAGGCTTAAGCTTCATGAAAGGATGATCGCCATGGCGAAGGATTCCAGTTTTGACGTCGTCTCCCAGGTGGATATGCAGGAGATCGACAACGCGTATCAGCAGTGCTCCCGTGAGATCGCGCAGCGCTACGACCTCAAGGACTCGGGCGCTCGCATCGAGCTTTCAAAGGGGGAGGGCACGTTCACCGTCAACGCGCCTGCCGACTTCGTCTCCAAGCAGGTTATCGACGTGCTGAACTCGAAGCTGATCAAGCGCGGCATCGATCTGAAGGCCGTCAAGTGGGACGCCCCTCAGGCCGCTTCCGGTGGCTCGATTCGCGTCGTCGGCCATATCGTCGAAGGTATCGACCAGGCGACCGCCAAGCGCATCAACAAGGATGTCAAGGATACGAAGATCAAGGTGAAGGTGACCATCGAGGCCGATAAGCTTCGCGTGTCGTCCCCGTCCAAGGATGCGCTGCAGCAGGTTATCCAGTTTTTGCGCGACCAGGATTACGGCCAGCCCCTCCAGTTCGTCAACTACCGCTAACGCGTGCGTCCGGCATAAGAAAGGTTCGCCTGAATCCATGGAATCATCGACGTCTTCGATCCTCTATATAACACTCGGATGCGCGAAAAACGAGGTCGACACCGATCGCATGCGCTCCTTGCTCTCTGCTGCCGGCTACGGCGAGACCGATGACACCGCCGATGCCGATCTCGTGATCGTCAACACGTGCTCGTTCTTGGCTTCCGCCACGTCCGAGAGCATCGAGACGACCTTGGCGCTCGCCGAGGAAGTCCATGACGGCGTTCGCAGCGTGCCGATCGTCATGTGCGGCTGCGTTCCGTCACGGTACGGCGAGGATCTTCCGCCCGAGCTTCCCGAGGTCGCGGCATTCGTTCGCACCGACGAGGAGGACGGCATCGTCGGCATCGTCGACGGTGTCCTCGGCGTCACGCGCACGGTTCCCGCGCACATTCCCGCTGTCAAGCGCACGGTCGAGGGAGCCGTCGCCTATATCAAGATCTCGGACGGCTGCGACCGCTTCTGCAGCTTCTGCGCCATTCCCTATATCCGAGGCCGGTATCGCTCGCGCTCGGCCGCATCGATCCTCTCCGAGGTTCACGATCTTGTTGCCGGAGGCGTTCGCGAGCTTGTCCTGATCGGGCAGGATACCGGTATCTGGGGCAACGATTTCGACGAGTCCGTCGAGGGTCCCCGTACGCTGGCGCAGCTTCTCGAGGCGGTCGCTGCCGCCGTGCGCCCGCACAAGGTGTGGATTCGCGTCCTGTACCTGCAGCCCGAGGGCATGACCGACGAGCTCGTCGCCGCTATCCGCGACACCCCTGAGGTGCTGCCCTATATCGATATCCCCGTCCAGCACTGCAGCGGTCGCGTTCTGAGCGCCATGAACCGCTCGGGATCCGAGTCCGAACTCGAGGAGCTGTTCGCGCGCCTGCGCGCCGAGATCCCCGGCATGGTGATCCGCACGACCTATCTCGTGGCCTTCCCCGGGGAGACCGATGAGGAGTTCGAGTCGATGCTGGCCTTCATGGACCGTATCGGCTTCGACTACACGAGCGTCTTCGCGTTCTCGCCCGAGGATGGAACGCGCGCGGCGAAGATGGATGCGCAAATCGATGATGACGAGAAGCTCGAGCGCACCCAGGCTGCCGTCGACCTCGCTGAAGCCCTTGGTTTTGCCGCCACCGCGGCGCACGTGGGTGAGGTCGCCGAGGTGATCGTGGACGGCATCGAGCAGACCGAGGACGGCCCCGAGCTCATCGGCCATGCGTGGTTCCAGGCGCCCGACAGCGACGGCGCCGTGCACCTTGACGCATCCGAGGCGCGCGTCGGCGATATCCTCACGGTCGAGTTCACCGATAGCTTCTGCTATGAGCTCATCGGTCATGTAGTGGAAGAATGAGGGATCCCATGAGCGGTCACGATACATCCGGTACGGGCAGCGGCTCCTCCATTTGGACGCCTGCCAATGTCGTCACATGCGTGAGGATCCTGTTCATTCCGGTCTTCATGGTCATCTGCGACCTTTCCTACCACAACGATTCCGGTCAGGCTAACGCGGCGCTTGCGTTCGTTGCGTTTACACTCTACGTCGTGCTGAGCCTTACCGATAAGGTCGACGGCTATCTCGCTCGTTCGCGTCACGAGATCACCGATTTCGGGAAGTTCCTCGATCCCATTGCGGACAAGCTGCTGGTCTTCTCCGCACTGCTGCTGCTTATGGACATGGGGTACGTCAGCCTGTGGTTCGTCTTCATCATTCTTGTGCGCGAGTTCCTGGTGAGTGCGATGCGCATGGTCGCCAGCGCGGCCGGCGTCGTCATCGCCGCCGATGGCTTGGGCAAGGTGAAGACCGCCGTGACGATGGTCGCCATCTGCACCTATCTGTTCACGTTTGCGTTCTCGGCGCTCACGGCTTCGGCGGGCGTGAGCCCGATCTCGATGGTGCTGCTCATGATCTCCCATGTGCTGATGGTTGCCGCGGTGGTGCTGACGGTCGTTTCCGGTATCCAGTATCTCTGGAAAAGCCGCGACGTGATCTTCCCGTAGGGGATCGTATGGCCGAAGATACTTTGCACCGCGCCCTTCGGGAATGCGCGGCCCGACTCGTGAACGCGTGCTCTGCGCGCCAGCTGACCGTTTCGACGGCGGAATCTTGCACGGCCGGGATGGTTGCCTCCGCGATTGCAGGCATACCGGGCGCATCGAGCGTTCTGCGCGGGGGAGCGGTCACCTACGTCAACGAGGTCAAGCATGCGGTGCTCGGTGTGTCCGAGGACTCCCTCGAGCGCTACACCGAGGTCTCTTCCCAGGTTGCCGAGGAGATGGCAGAAGGTTCCCGTCGCGTCTTTACGTCCGATATCGCCGTCAGCTTGACCGGGTATGCCGGGCCCGGGGGCGGAACCGACCTCAATCCGGTGGGTACCGTATATATCGGGTGCTCCGATGCGAACCATACGATTTCCGAGCGATGCGCATTTGCCGGCGATCGCGATGTCGTTCGTGCGCAGGCTGCCCTGAGGGCGCTTCAGCTGTGCTGTGAGATGGCTGAAGCGATGGGGAATCGATAGAGTTTCGCTCAGTTACCGCATGTGCTCGCAGGCTACTTGGTGTGTGCACACACTGCGTAAGAATACTGTCTCACCTCGTCTACCTGCGCGTCTTTTGAGATTGTGCCGCCGCCTGAACCTGTTTCGAGCGCGGTTGTCGGCACCGGGAAAGGTATCAGTCGGAATCGTTTCGCCGAGTGTCAAAGACGCCATCGTAGGATAGCGATGACGAACTTGACTGCGAACAGCTGTTCGACTATAGTCAAGACGGCAATGACACCAAGGAGGAAATCGCATGGCTAAGAGCTCAACTCCCGCGAAGCAGGTTCACGAGCGCACGTACGGCGCCGAGCGCGACAAGATGGTCGAGGTCACCAAGGCCGAGATCGAGAAGAAATTCGGTACCGGTTCCATCATGCGCTATGGCGATGGCGGTCCCGAGCTCGAGGTCGAAGCGATTCCCACGGGAGCGCTCGCTCTCGATGCCGCATTGGGCATCGGGGGCGTTCCCCGTGGCCGCATCATCGAGATCTACGGTCCCGAGTCCTCGGGTAAAACCACCCTTTCTCTCGAGATCCTCGCCGAGGCGCAGGCCGAAGGGGGAGTGGTGGCGTTTATCGACGCCGAGCACGCCCTTGACCCGGGCTATGCCGCTCGCATCGGCGTCGATATCGACGAGGTCCTGATCTCTCAGCCCGATACCGGTGAGCAGGCACTTGAGATCTGCGATATGCTCGTCCGTTCCGGCGCCATCGATGTGGTCGTTATCGACTCCGTTGCCGCCCTCGTGCCGCGCGCCGAGATCGAAGGCGAGATCGGAGACTCCTCGGTCGGTCTTCAGGCGCGTCTCATGAGCCAAGCGCTCCGCAAACTTGCCGGCTCGCTTGCAAAGTCGCGTACCACCTGTATCTTCATCAATCAGCTCCGCGAGAAGATCGGAGTCATGTTTGGCAACCCCGAGACGACGACCGGCGGCCGTGCCCTGAAGTTCTTCTCTTCCGTGCGCATTGACATTCGTCGTGTCGACAGCATCAAGGCCGGCAACGAGATCGTCGGCAGCCGTGTGCGCTGCAAGGTCGTCAAGAACAAGGTCGCCGCGCCCTTCAGGACCGCTGAGTTCGACATCATGTACGGCACCGGTATCTCCAAGGAAGGCTCCATCCTCGACATGGGTGTCGACTATGAGATCGTCAAGAAATCCGGCGCGTGGTATACGTACGGCTCGGAGCGTTTGGGTCAGGGGCGCGAGGCCGCAAAGGAGTTCCTGCGCAAGAATCCTGAGCTTTCCGATGAGATCGAGCACAAGGTGCGTGTCGCTTGCGGCCTTGATTTCGATGACGAGTCGACCGGTGAGGCCGTTGAGACCATCGATGCGGCCGTGACGGCACCTGCCGCCGAGTAGCCTTCATGGATGTCAGCCCACAGCCTTCGTCTTCCCAGGTTGATGCAACCGATATCAGCGTGACGTTGCCTGACGCCGAGGCGCGCGCTCGCGCTGCCCGGCGAGGACGAAAGCCGCTCGCTGAGGTTTCCGTTTCGCTCTCGAATGGAGGCATCAGCGACATCGTCGTGCCGGTCCGTGTCGGGCGACTGCTCGACACGGATGCGATTGCGCTCCCTTTGCCTGTGGACGATGCGTTCGATGCGATTCACGCTCTTGAGCTGCAAGTCTGCTTCTCGCTGCTCACCGAGATGCTCTCGCGCCGCGATTACGCATGCGCTGAGATGCGCAGCAAGCTTGCCGCCTACGGATTTCGCGATATCGAGATCGAAGAGGCGCTTAGACAGGCTCAGGATCGTCGATATCTCGATGACGCCAGGTTTTCGCGGTACTTTATCGATGAGCGGCTGCGTCGTGGTTGGGGCAGGGTGAAGATCGAGGCGGAGCTTCGTCGTCGCGGCGTCAGCCTTGAGGAGATCCCCGGCTATCCCGAGGAGTTCTTCGACGAGCAGGACGATCTCGCGCGCGCCCGTGACGCACTGGCCCGCAAGCCGGTGCCGGCTTCGCGTCCACGCGAGAAGCTCGTGCGGTTCCTCGTATCGCGTGGCTATTCATTCGGTGTCGCCAAGGAAGCCGTCCGCTCGTATCTCAACGATATCGCCGAGAATTGATTGCGCCCACGTCAACCGTCGAGTCTTGATGGTTTCGGCGTTTTGCCTGTTTGGCTGGTTTGACATCGTGCTTATGTAAACGTAGGATGAATGCGTCATTTGTTATGTGATATGCGCTCATCATTGATGAGATTGATATTGAGAACATTCATTTCATACTGGGTGACCATTCCCTAGCAAATGTCTGATGCCGTCCGCACGCGGGCGGCGTCCTTATTGTTGCTTGAACGTACTGAAGGAGAAACCGAGCATGGAAATCGTAATCGGTATCATCGGTCTCGTTATCGGGGCTCTCGGTGCCGTGTTCGCCATGCGCAGCGCCAAGAGCGGAAGCCTCAAAGAGGCCGATTCGAAGATCGAGTCGGCTCATGCTGAGGCGGAGCGCCTGATCGGCGACGCGAAGCGAGCGGCGGAGACGCTGAAGAAGGAAGCCCTGATCGAGGCTAAAGAGGAGATCATCCAAAACAAGCAGGCTGCCGAGGCGGAAGAGAAGCAGCGCAAGCGCGAGCTGCGCACGCTCGAGAACCGCGTCATGCAGCGCGAGGAGTCCCTTGATCGCCGCAATGATGCACTCGACAAGCGCGAGCACCAGCTGTCGAGCCAGCAGGGCCAGATCGAGAAGCGCAGCCGCGAGCTCGACGAGCTCGTTGCCAAGCAGACCTTTGAGCTCGAGCGTATCTCCGAGCTCACGCGCGATGATGCGCACAAGGAGCTGCTCGATAAGGTCCGTGGAGAGGTGACCCATGAGGCCGCCGCGATCATCCGCGATTCCGAGCAGCAGGTCCGCGCCGAGTGCCATAAGACCGCGCAGGAGATCATCTCCCTTGCCATCCAGCGCTGCGCTGCCGACCACACCGCCGAGGTGACGGTCACCTCCGTTCACATCCCGTCCGACGATCTGAAGGGCCGAATCATCGGTCGCGAGGGCCGCAACATCCGCACCTTCGAGCAGGTCTCCGGTGTCAACCTCGTCATCGACGATACGCCTGAGACCGTCGTGCTCTCGAGCTTCGATCCCGTTCGCCGCGAGACAGCTCGCGTCGCCCTCGAGAACCTGATCGCCGACGGCCGCATCCATCCCGCACGCATCGAGGAGATGTACCGTAAGGCCTCCGACCTCGTTTCTCAGCGCGTTCGCGAGGCGGGCGAGCAGGCCGCATTCGATACGGGCATCCACGACCTGCATCCCGAGCTCGTCAAGACGCTTGGCGCCCTGCGCTACCGTACGTCGTTTGGCCAGAATGTCCTGCAGCATTCCATCGAGGTCTCCGAGCTCTGCGGCATCATGGCCTCCGAACTCGGTGTCGATGTCCGCGTGGCCAAGCGCGCCGGCCTGCTTCACGACCTGGGCAAGGCAATTGACCACGAGGTCGAGGGTCCCCACGCGGTGATCGGCGCCGATCTTGCCCGTCGCTATGGCGAGAAGCCCGCGATCGTTCATGCGATCGAGGCGCATCACGCCGACGTCGATCCCAACTCCGTGCTTGCGGTCCTGGTTCAGGCTGCCGACGCCATCTCCGCCTCCCGTCCGGGTGCCCGTCGCGAGTCCGCTGAGAACTACATCAAGCGCCTCGAGAAGCTCGAGGAAATCGCCAATTCTCATGACGGCGTCGAGCGCACGTACGCCATGCAGGCCGGTCGTGAGGTTCACGTCATGGTTCAGCCCGACAAGATCTCCGACGCTCAGGCCACCGTGCTCGCGCATGATATCGCCCACCAGATCGAGGACGAGATGGAGTACCCCGGTCAGGTTCGCGTCGTTGTCATCCGTGAGAGCCGCGCGGTCGATATCGCGAAGTAGGCATCATGTCTGACGCCAGCGGACTCATTTCCTTTATCGCCTCGATGTCAGGCGAGGGCAATCTTCGCGTCGAGGAGAACCTGGGTGACGGGTTCGTGCGTCTGCGCGTATCCGAGGCGGAGCGCCGTCAGGCAAAACACGATATCCAGCATGTCGAGGATATCGTTATCGAGATGCTGCGCAATGCCCGCGATGCAGGCGCCACACGTATCTATCTTGCAACGCAGAAGGAGGAGGGTGTTCGCACCCTCCTTTTTCTGGATAACGGAAGCGGTATTCCCGCTGACATGCACGACCGCATCTTCGACGCTCGCGTCACCTCGAAGCTCGAGTCGATGAAAATGGATCGCTGGGGCGTTCACGGACGCGGTATGGCGCTGTTCTCCATTCGTCAGAATGCCGATGAGGCATCGGTTGTCTGTTCTGAACCGGGCAAGGGTTCTTCCATTCGGGTCGTTGTCGACACCGCGCGCTTGAATGAGCGCGCTGATCAGTCCACCTGGCCTGTTGCCGTGAAGGACGAGGCGGGGCAGCTCGTCTGCTCGCGCGGTCCTCATAACATGATTCGCGCCGCCTGCGAGTTCGCTTGCAGCGAGCTTCACGGGTGCGATGTCTATATGGGGTCGCCGACGGAGATTGCGGCGACGCTGTTCGCTCATGCGACGCGTGACGTCGATACGTCGACGCTGCTGTTTTTAGACGATGCCGCCGACCTTCCCATCATCGAGCGCCTCGGCAGCGCGGCCGATGCTTCCGATTTCATCGCGATTGCATCCTCGCTCGGCCTGGTCATATCCGAGCGCACCGCTCATCGTATCCTCAACGGTTCGATCAAACCTCAGCGGAGCGTCGCCTCTCGTCTGCTGCGCGAGCGTTCCACCGGACAGCGCTCCAAGCCTGCCGAGATCGACCTTGAGCGCGACCGCAGGGGCCTTAAGATCGCGCGCGAGGATATCGAGCGGTTCTCCCGTGCCGTCGAGCGCGATTTCGCCGACCTCGCTCAACGGTACTATCTCTCGTTGGCAGGAGATCCGCGCGTCCGTGTGACCCGCGATAAGATCACGGTCACGTTTGATATCGGCAAGGAGGAATAAACCTTGCCCCGCTGCTCGCAATAGGATACATTTACTGTACATATGCAAAAACATGGCTCATATGCAGGAGAAACGAAGCATGGAATTCCTGAAGGTATCGAGTAAATCCTCTCCGGCCTCCGTCGCCGGCGCCATCGCCGGCATGGTAAAAGACGGCGTACCGGTCAATTTGCAGTGTGTGGGCGCTGGAGCCGTCAACCAGGCCATCAAGGCCATCGCCATCGCACGCGGTTTTTTGATCCCCACCGGCTTCGATATCTCCTGTGCGCCTGTTTTTTCGGATATTCTCATCAACGGCGAGTCCAGGACTGCGATTCGCCTCGCCGTCTATGTCCACAGTCTTTCCTCGCATGCGGGCGGAGCCTTTGATTTCGACCACATGGATGACAGCCTTCGAGTCGGGTAGGGTATGCAGACTTCCAATCTTTTCGGTAAGACCTATTTCATCCGCACGTTCGGATGCCAAATGAATATGCACGATTCCGAGCGGGTCAGCGGCCTGCTCGATTCGTGTGGGTGCCTCGAGGTCGCGCAGCCCGAGGACGCCGATATCGTCATCTTCATGACGTGCTGCGTGCGCGAGGCCGCCGACACGCGCCTGTATGGTCAGTGCTCGTCCTGCAAGAGCCTTCCACCGGCTCCGTCGGGCAAGCGCGTCATCGCTGTGGGCGGGTGCATCGCGCAGCGCGATGGCGCCGGTCTGCTCACCAACCTCGACAACGTCGACGTCATCTTCGGCACCCATTCCATCACCCATGTCGCCGAGCTCATCGATCGCGCGTTTGCCGAAGGCTCCTCGCAGGTGATGTGCGAGGAGTCCGATCCGTGCGCGGCGACCTCCATGCCCTGGCATCGTGCCGAGAGCTATCGCGCGTGGGTTCCCATCATGACGGGATGCAACAACTTCTGCAGCTACTGCATCGTTCCCTATGTCCGTGGTCGCGAGAAGAGCCGCTCGTTCGATGAGATTGTCGACGAGGTCACCGGACTCGTTCGTATGGGCGTTCGCGAAATCACCCTGCTCGGCCAAAACGTCAATTCCTACGGACGCGACCTGTTCGGTGAGCCCCGTTTCGCCGAGCTTCTGCGTGCAGTTGGGGATACCGGGATCGAGCGCATCTTCTTCACTTCGTCCCATCCGAAGGACCTGCTTCCGCAGACCATTGACGCGATGGCCGAGGTTCCTGCTGTCATGCCGCAGCTGCACCTCGCCGTCCAGTCGGGTTCCTCGCGCATCCTTAAGCTCATGAACCGTCGCTATACGCGCGAACAGTATCTTGACCTGATCGATCGCGTGCGCGACCGCATTCCCGATATCGCGCTTTCGACCGATATCATCGTCGGGTTCCCCGGCGAGACCGAGGAGGATTTCGAGCAGACCCTTTCGCTTGCAAAGCAGGTCGGGTACGCGCAGGCTTTCACCTTTATCTATTCCAAGCGTGCTGGTACGCCTGCCGCCGAGATCGATGACCCGACGCCTCGAAACGTGATTCTCGAGCGCTTCAATCGACTGGTCAAGGTTATCGAGGACAGCGCCTACGCGTTCAATCAGCATGAGCTTCACACGGTTGTGCCCGCGCTCGTCGAAGGCACGTCCAAAAAGGACTCGTCGATTCTGCTTGGAAAGAGCCCCAAGAACCAGACGGTGCATGCTCCCATTCCTGAGGGCATGTCTATTGACGAGCTTGTCGGCAAAATCGTCGACGTCAAGGTCGACCGCGCGCGCACGTGGTATCTTTCGGGCACCGTTGTCGGATCTTCGCACTGATGGTTGACGATTCGATTGCACGGCATACGTGTCCCGTTCTGGTGATTGCGGGCCCCACCGCTTCGGGAAAAAGCGCGCTTGCCGATCGCATCGCACTCGAGCTTCATACCGAGGTCATCTCCGCTGACGCCATGCAGGTGTATCGCGGGATGGATATCGGTACCGCGAAGACGCCGCTTGCGGAGCGCGCGGTTCCGTTGCGCATGGTGGATGTGGTTGAGCCTCACGAGGAGTACTCCGCCGCTTTGTTCCAGCGCGATGCGCGTGCCGAGGTGGACCGCTTGTTCGGCAGCGACAAGACGCCGATCCTTTGCGGCGGTACCGGGCTGTATATCAAAGCCGTCATCGATGCGATGGAGTTTCCCGCCGGCGAGGTGGAGAGTCCGCGTCGTCGCGCGTACCAAGAGCTCGCTTCTCGTCTTGGCCCGGAAGGGATCCATGACGAGCTCGCGCGCCGCGATCCCGAGAGCGCGGCCTGCATCCATCCCCATAATACGCGCCGCGTCATTCGCGCCCTCGAGATGCTTGATGAGGGGGAGCGCTATGCGGAACGCAAGGAGCGTTTCTCTCAGCCGCAGCCGTATTACAGAAGCCTTCAGTTTGCGCTGACGATGGACCGCGAGCGTCTGTATCGACGTATCGATGCGCGCGTTGACCGTATGATCGAGCAGGGTCTTGTCGATGAGGTCAGGCGGCTCGTCGAGAGCGGCGCGGGCGATGCCATCACCTCCCGTCAGGCCATCGGGTACAAAGAGATCATGGATGCACTCGAGGGAACGCTTTCAATGGGGGAGGCGATCGAGCTGATCAAGCTGAGAAGCCGTCGCTATGCGAAGCGTCAACTTTCCTGGTTCAGGCGCGACGAGCGGATCGTTTGGATCGATATGGACCGCATGTCGGAATCTGAGGCCGCTGAGTTCGCGCTTCGCCTGCTTGAGGAGGCTCACTGATGGGTCGCTTCACGTTCCTCTCCACGGCGATCGAGCCCGAGCGGGCTCTGCTGGTGGGCGTCGAATGGCGCAGCGGCGGATGGCCGACCGATCGCTCCCTCGATGAGCTCGAGCGACTCGCCGATACCGCAGGTGCTGTCGTCGTCGGTCGGCTGACGCAGCGTCTTGACCGTCCCGTGCCGAAATCGTTTATCGGTTCAGGCAAGCTTGAGGAGCTCAAGTCCCTGGTGGGGAACCTCTCGGTCGATGTCGTTATCTTCGACGACGATCTGACGCCTTCACAGCAATCGTATCTTGAACGGGCGGTGGGGGAGCCGACGAAGATCATCGACCGCACCGCGCTGATTCTCGATATCTTCGGCCTGCACGCGACGACACGCGAAGGCCGCCTCCAGGTGCAGTTGGCGCAGCTGCAGTATTTGCTGCCCCGGCTGCGCGGCATGTGGTCGCATCTGGCGAAGGAGCAGACGCGCGGCGGCATCGGAAGCCGATTCGGTCAGGGTGAAAGCCAGCTGGAAGTCGACCGGCGCCTCATTCGCAACCGTATTTCCTCTTTGCGTCGGGAGCTCAAGCTTCTTGAGCGCCGTCGGAGCGTTCAGGCGAAAAGCAGGGCACGTTCCGATGCCTTCCGGATCGCGCTTGCGGGCTATACGAATGCGGGCAAATCGTCATTGCTCAACACGCTGACCGGCGCCCATGTGCTATCCGAAGACAAACTGTTCGCGACGCTCGATCCGACGACGCGCGCCTATACGCTTCCCGGCGGAAGATCGGTGACCATCACCGATACGGTCGGTTTCATCCAGAAGCTGCCCCATAGCCTGGTCGAGGCCTTCAAGTCGACGCTATCGGAGGTCTTGGAGGCCGACCTGATCGTGAAGGTCATCGATTGCTCCGACCCCGATTTTGAGCGGCAGCTCGAGGCGGTCGATCGCGTTCTCGAAGAAATCGGAGCGGGGCAGCAGCCGACATTGCTGCTATTCAACAAAATCGACTTGCTTGACGAATCGGAAAAGCGGAATTTCATCGCTCGGCATCCCAATGCCGTATTCTTCTCAGCAAGAACCGGTGAGGGTATCGATGAGCTGACCGAGCGGCTTTCTTCGGAAGCGGCTGCAAGCGACCGCCTCATGAGCGCTGAGATTCCTTATCGAGAGGGCGGGCTGATCCGTCTCGTGCATGAGCGGGGCCAGGTGATTTCCGAGGAGTACCTAGAGGGTTGCGTCCGTGTCGTCGCGAAGGTTCCGCGCCGCATTGCGTCGGCTCTTGAGCGGTATCGGACCGTTTAGCACGAAGCTGCAGCTAGACTGCTGCAAGCAGCTCGAAAACGATGACGATGAGCACCTGGTGGGCAAGATACACGATGAGGCTATGCCTTCCGAGCCACGTCAGCGGTGGCACCAGATCGCGGTAGGCGACATCCGGATACCCGTCGCGCCGGGCGGCGCCATAAAGACGCGAGGCGAACGCTCCGCTCAGATACATGAAAACAAAGGGGACGATCGGGTAGTAATCTCCCGAGCTGAAGCCCGCGCTCGGCAGGCCGAGCCAGGCAAGGCCCGGGAAGTCGTACGTTTGATGAGGGACGTTCCACAGCACGGCGAACAACGCGAGGCAAACAACGATGCCAAGCGCGCTCGGTACCCGGCAGAGAGCCCGCTTGGCCATAGCCCAAATGAGGGTGCAGGAGAACATGCAGAAGAGAATGCCGAAGTTGATGGGCGTATCGAGAGCAGCTACCGTCGTTGCCACCCAGACAAGGAGCGCCGCCGCCCCATAGATTCCTGCACGTCGAAGGTTATTGCGGGAGAAGCTTGTCATCCAGCCGGCGAGAAAGAGGAACGACCAGCTGATCGACGCCCTCCAGACGCTCTGTATCGCAGGGTCCAAAAACCAGGGCACATCGTATCCGTAGATGTACGCGGCGTCATAGGTCGCATGAAACGCGATCATGGATACCAGAAGCAGGCCGCGCAAGGTATCGAGCAGTACGATACGCCTGCGCGGCGGTTGTGAATCCTGAACGGACGAGGGCGCGTGCATACGTGGTCCTAAAAACGCCTCATGAGGGCGACGACCTTACCGAGAATCGTCGGGTTGGTGGCAAAGATGGGCTCCATGGCGTCGTTTTCAGGCTGAAGCCTCACGCGCCCCTGCTCCTTATAGAACGTCTTGACCGTTGCTTCGCCGTCGATCATCGCGACGACGATCTCGCCGTTCATGGCGCTCTTCTGTTCGCGAACGATGATGTAGTCACCGTTGTAGATACCGACGTTGATCATCGAGTTGCCGTGCACCTCGAGCACGAAGGAGCTCGAGTCCGTGGCGATCTCTGAGGGAAGCGTGAACGTGTCCTCGATATTTTGCTCGGCGAGGATGGGCATGCCCGCGGCGACGCGACCGATAAGCGGCAACGAGACGGTACCGCGGTCGACCGTCTCGGTTACCTCTTGGGTAGGTTTGGCGGAGGTGCCGTCCTCGTTGAACACCTCGAGGGCACGCGGTTTTGTCTTATCGCGCTTGATCAGGCCGTGGTCCTCGAGCGCCGAAAGATGGGCGTGAACGGTGGAAGGGGAGGAGAGCCCGACGGCGGCAGCCATCTCGCGCACGCTGGGCGGATAGCCCTTCTCCTGCTGATATGTGCGGATGAAATCATAGATCTGCTGCTGACGCTTGGTGATTTTGCGTGCCACGGCCTGCCTCCTTCTACCAAACATATGTTCCATTTTCTCTTGACAGGAACAACTGTTCGACCATAATGATATACGAACATCCGTTCCTATGCCAGAAGTTTTTGTCCGGGCGCCGAGGTATACCTGTTCCGTCAGCCCGATGAGAGGAGAGTTCCATGAAGTCCTTTGCCATGATTGAAGGCAACCTTGCTTTGGCGCCCGCAGCCCATGCCACCGCATTTCAGGTCGTCGATGGTCGTCTCGGTGCTTCCGAGTACGTCGCCGCGCCCGCGCCTCGTCGTGCAGAGCCCGATCGTCTGCACCTCGTGTTCGTTGCTGCTCTCATCGTCGTCTCGCTCATCGGGATGATCGCTGTCTTTCAGTCTCAGCAAGCTCGATTCGATGCCGCTCTTGCGCACGCCGATCGCCTGGAGATCGTCGTCGAGTCCGGCGATACCCTTTGGACCATCGCCGAGCATCATCGGCTCGATGGCGTCGACACCCAGCAGACCGTCGATATCATTCGCGGCTGGAACGACCTTTCCGCAAGCTCCCTGCAGCCGGGCGATACCATCATCGTACCTGCGTAAGGCATTTTGCTTCTGTTGTTTGCCTGGCGTTTCAGAAGGGGTTTCCTTGCGCGTGGTATGCTCGTTGCGGTATCGGAGCGTTCGTTCGGAGGAATCCCATGCGTTGTCCAAAATGCGGCAAGGACACCACGCGCGTCGTTGATTCGCGGACGCAGGAGGTGACCAACGCCATCAAGCGCCGTCGCGAGTGCCAGTCATGCGGTTATCGCTTTACGACGTTCGAGCGGTGCGAGGACCCGATCGAGGTTCTTAAGAGCGATGGCACAACCCAGCCGTTTGATCGCAACAAGCTGCTCGTTGGCCTCATGCGCGCTACCGCCAAGCGCGATATCGATCTTTCCACCCTGAACGCCTTGATCGACGATATCGAGCACGAGCTCAGGGGCCGTACGCTGACCGCTGTCAGCTCCCATGAGATCGGCGATATGGTCCTGAAGAGGCTTGAGCGCGTCGACAAGGTCGCCTATATCCGTTTCGCTTCCGTGTACCGCGATTTCAAGGATGTCGACGAATTTCTCGATGAGCTCGATAAGCTGAGGTGAGTTTCATGTCCGTACTGAACGTCTCGATCAAGCGCCTCGATCCCGAGGTTGAGCTTCCCCGCTATGCCTATGCCGGCGACGCCGGTCTCGACTTGCGCGCTAACGCTGAGGTTGAGATTCCTCCGCATGGCAGGGCGCTCATTCCCACGGGGTTGGCTATAGCTATCCCTGAGGGCTTTGCCGGTTTTGTGCAGCCGCGGAGCGGCATGGCGCTCAAGCGCGGTCTTTCGATTGCCAATACGCCTGGTCTTATCGACTCCCACTATCGTGGCGAGCTCAAGGTCATTGCCGTCAATCTCGACCCGGAACAGCCGATTTCCATCGAGCGCGGTGAGCGCATCGCTCAGCTTGTCATTCAGGCTGTACCCGTCGTCAATCTCGTTGAAGTCGACGAGCTTGACGAGACCGATCGAGGTGCCGGCGGATTTGGATCGAGCGGTGTGGCATAGCCGCTTCCGTATCTGACGAGCTCCTGAAAGATTGTCCGACGGACCTGCGCGCCCCGTGCGTGCGGGTCCGTTTTTAACGGATGTGGGCGGGCTTATCGCCCCAGTAGAAACGCGCGAATCGTTTGGGTCGGGGCTGTGTGGTTCCGATGAGCGCGCACGTCTTTTTGACGATGTCCTCAGCGGCCTCGGGTTTGCGTAGCGCGTCGGCATTGATGAGCAGCGCGTCGAGTGCTGCAGGGTTATCGTGCAGGTGACGCAGGATCAAAATGAGCTCGCGTGCGGTGGTCGCATGCATGCTGGCGCCGAAGCCGGTGAGCATGGTGGTGTTGGCTTTCTCCTGACCGTAGGACTTTCCCAGCAGGATCATCGGCAGGCGAGCGCAGAGACATTCGGTGACGGTAAGGCCGCCCGATTTGAGGATGGCGACATCGCAGATCCTCATGAGGGTGGCCATATCCTCGACGTAGTCGAGGACCGAAACGTTTTCGAGCTTCATGGCATCGAAGATCTTCTTCAGGCGCGCGGAATACTCGGTATCGCGTCCAGGCAGGAAGACGAAATGCATATGCTCGAAGCTGCGCAGGAATGGGAGAATCTGCTCAATGGCCGAGCGGAAGCGCACGTACGGCTGCGGGAGGCTTGCACCCGCCATGACCAGAACGACCGTTTTGTCAGACGGAAGGCCGAACCGCTTTCGTTCTGCAGAGAAGTCAAGCGGCTTGTCGAAGCCGCCGCGAACCGGGATGCCGGTGATTTCGATACGGGACTCCTTTACATGGCGCGGACGCAGGGTTTCCGCCATGAACTCGGTGGCGACGCAGAACAGATCGGTCTCAAGGTGAGGCCACCAGCCCTCGATCTCGTAATCGGTGGGGATGCAGACGATCGGATAAGCGACGCCGGTGATCATGCGCGCTCCGACGGCCACATTGGCCGCCGTGATATGGGTGGCGATGATGGCGAGTGGGCGCTTGCGGGCAACGTACTCGTTGAACGCAGGAAACATGACGCGTGACCAGCCCGTTCCGCCGCCCCAAAGGAAGCGGCCGGTAAGGGTGTAGCGCCAGGTGATATCGTAAATGGGTCTCGTCGCACCGGTGAATGCGGCCGCCGTCTTGTTTCCGTCAAACTTGATGCGGCCGAAATCGAGAACATCAATGACGTCGACTTCGACGTCTTCCGGAACGCCGAAGGTGCCGCGCATGCGGTCGATTGCCTGTGCGACGGCGTTCGCAGCGGCCTTATGGCCCGAACCGACCGACGCATGCATGATCGTTATGACAGGACGAGACGACGCGAGGTCGGAGCTCTGGCCGTCCTCGGACTCCCTGACGGGCCCCTCTGTGTTTTGAATCATATCCGTTGAGGACATCGAAACTCCCTGCGGTCTGCGTGTCGGGGTATATTGTACGCTGTATGGCAGTGCGTTCCTGATTATTCAACAAACGTCTAGCTGTCGTATCGACGGTTGTCCGGACATTCGTACAGGAGGTCACAATGGATGCGTGCAAATCCTATGATGCGATTATCGTGGGCGCCGGACCTGCGGGAAGCACGGCTGGAATCTATGCGGCGCGCGCGAGCCTGCACACGCTCATCATTGAGCAGGGCATGCCTGGCGGTCAGATCGCGACGTCCGATATGGTCGACAATTATCCTGGAATCCCTTCGATATCCGGTGCCGAGCTGGGGTCCAAGATGCTCGAGCACGCTGAGTCGGCAGGTGTCGAGGTCGCCTACGCCATGGTGAATGCCGTGACCCATCTGGATGACGGCCGTTTTTCGATTGAGACCGATACGGGTTCGTATGTTGCACCGGTCGTGATCGTCGCCACGGGGGCGACGCCGCGGCCGTTGGGGTTTGCCGGCGAGAACGAGTTCCGCGGGCGCGGCGTTTCGTATTGCGCCACGTGTGACGCCATGTTTTACCGTGGCAAGCGCGTTTTCGTCGTCGGCGGCGGAAACTCCGCCTGCGAAGAAGGGCTGTTTTTGTCGCACGTAGCCAGCGATGTTGTGATGGTTGTTCGTCGCGATGAGTTCCGAGCTCCGAAGGGGCGTGTCGACAAGTTGCTCGCTCGTGACAACGTCTCAGTCAAGTATTCGACATCGCTTGTCGAGGCGACGGGCGAACGCTTGCTGGGATCGGTGACCTTCCGGGACAACAAGACCGGCGCGCAGTACACCGAGACGTATCCGGAGGGCTCGTTCGGCATCTTTGTCTTTGCAGGAAATGATCCCGTGACCGAGCTGGTCTTACAGCTTGCCGACATTGCGCCCGACGGGGGAGTGCTCACCGACGAGAACATGGCCACCCGTACGCCTGGACTGTATTGTGCCGGCGATATTCGCTCGAAGCGCCTTCGCCAAGTTGTTACGGCGGCATCTGACGGTGCTATCGCTGCAAGCGCGGCATATGCCTATATTCAGGACAACACGAGCGCTCTGAATAACGATTAGGTACCTAAACGATAGGGAAGCTTACCCTGCGCGCGGATCATGCTCATGTGCGATATGCCTGAACGTTTACGTCGTCGTTCGGGCATTTCGCTGTAGGTAACGACAGACTGCCTAAAGAGCGGTCGTGATGTGCGGGAGCATCAGCCGGCAGCCAAAGCGTCAACGTGGATGACTCGGCAACGATGCGTTCAGCTTGAATGCCGACGACCGTACGCAGCGTCGATGAGCGTCTGAGTTCAGCACTGTGCGGCCCAGGAGCCCGTGTGCGGGACTTGAGGGCCGAGGAGACGCCTGAGCGTGACGGTCTATCAAAGGCGCAGAGAGTTTGTAAGGGAGTCGCTGTGGGCATCAGGCAGCGTGCGACGAGCGCGGGCGTATGAGACGGCGTCTGCGAGATATAGACGGGTAGTGTGCTTCGGTATCCTGTATGCGCCATCAACGCACCGGATCTATGGCGGACGTTCGAGCTCGAAAACGCAGCTCACCAAAGAATTAACAAAACCACGATAATATATGTTATGTCATGTAGAGATCGAAAACGGAACCTTGAGAAAAACGGCTGTCCGACGATATCTCTCGCCCGACAGCCGTCTGACAGATATCAGGTTGGCCGAACGCACTGGCATCAGAGCGAATCCGATGACGCCTAGTGGCTCGATGCGCCCATCCACTCGTAGCCGATGATCAAACCGGATTCCTCGGCATAGTATGAGCACAGGCCTCCACACGGGATGATGCGGACCGTTGCATGGGGCCATCTTGCGCAAATCGCGCTCTTAAGGTCATTTGCTGCGGCCTCGTTATCAACATGGTCGATATACACGAGGCCCTCGTTGAACCCACCCGCAGCCATGCAGTCGACGACCTTCTTGTACATCTTCTTCTCGCCGCGCGTGGGTCCGACGATCTTGATCGTCCCCTCTTGGCTTGCGCATCCGAGCATTCGGATGTTCAGTTTGCTGGCGATGGAGCCCGCCAGCTTGGGCATACGGCCGTTCTTGACGAGATTGTCGTAGCGAGACAGCGAAAACAGCACTGTCGATGCCTCATCGAGAGCCTGCAGATACGCGACGACCTCCTCGAAGCTGGGATTCTTGTCGCGCAGATATGCATCGAGCTTCTCGACGATAAGCTCCATCTTTCCGCCCGTTGCACGCGAGTTGAGGATGAAGATGTTTTTGCCGGTGATGACGCCTGCGTGCTCACGGGTGTACTCGTCGAGCACGATGTTGCGGGCGGTGCTTGCCGCCTCATAGCTGCCGGACAGGTTGGCAGAAATCGTGATGGCGATGACGTTGTCGGCGCGGCGGAACTCCTCTGCCCACACGCCGACACTGGGACAGGAGCTCGAAGAGGCTGCGCTCTCTTGGGCGACCGCCCTATTGAGCTCGTTGACATCGAGATGTTCATCATCGACATACTCAGTGGAGCCGACGTGGATGGTCAGGGGCACCGAAACAAACGTGGTGTCAGGAGCCGTGGGCTTCCATCCACGAAGGTTGCAGCTTGAGTCGACGACAATCGCCCAGGACATAGGATGATCCTTTCGGTCACTCGAAACGCGTTGTCCCCAGTATAGCCCACGACTACCGTTGTGGTATCGAAAACGAGATGTAAGGTTTCTCTACGCTAGATGAACGCGATTATTTGCGCTATCCTCACATAGAAAGGACGTTGCTCTGCAAGCCGACCGGAGATGATGCTCATGCCGCAGCGAC
Source organism: uncultured Collinsella sp. (assembly GCA_949287055.1). GTDB lineage: Bacteria > Actinomycetota > Coriobacteriia > Coriobacteriales > Coriobacteriaceae > Collinsella. The sequence continues at coordinate 147 of CASEEY010000004.1, read as the reverse complement.
CGACAATCATTCCCATGTCCGATGACGCGAAGCCGATTACGCCGAGCGATGTAGCCCCGACCGTGCTTCCAGATTCGTTTCTCAACTCCGAGGAGGCGCTTGCTGCTGCGCGCTTCAAGCTCCCCTCCTATGCGGACCTCCCGACCG
>CASEEY010000003.1 GCA_949287055.1 uncultured Collinsella sp. | reverse complement strand
AAACAGGGCATGTGCGCTCACCCGACCACCGCGGCACAGCGCCAAGCAGCGAGCCGCGGCGTCCGCCGAGGGGAGCTTGTCAGACCTCATCGATCGCTCTATGCGCGAAAAACCTATTGGGATGTCCTCCAAAAGGACCAGCAGCACCTTTATATTGTCAGGACGCTTCAGAAGCTGCATCCGACCTGGGCGTTTTGCCATGAAAGCGCCGCCCTTGTATGGGGCCTGCCCGTTTCCTTCGACGAACTGGACCGGGTGCACGTTTGCTGCAGCGACCGAGACCGCTCCTCATCGGACGGCCCGGTGGCGTGGCATACGGTTATCGACGGCGACATCGTCGTCCATCGCGGCATCCGCGTCACCAATCGCGTGGTCACGGCGTTCAATCGCATGAGAAATGTGTCGTTCGTCGAAGGGCTTCCCACGGCGGACGGCCTCTGTCGGCTGGAAAACCGCTCCGCACGGGAGGCATGCCGGGCCATGGCGCGTGCCTGTTCGCACCGGCAGGGCATCAGGCGCGCAATCGGAATCCTCGCATACGCCGATGCACGCAGCGAGAGCTGGGCGGAATCGCGGGCGCGGGCGCTCATCATCACGCAGGGGTTCGCAATGCCGAGGCTTCAAGTCAGCCACGTCCGGCCGAGCAACAGCGCGCGAACGTTTCGCGTCGACTTCGAATGGACGCTTCTCGATGAGCGCAGGGTGATCGGCGAGGTGGATGGCTACCTGAAATACACGAACGACAAGCTGCTCGGCACGAAAACTGCGATACACGCTCTTGCCGACGAGCAGCACCGGGAGGCGGAGCTGACGCTGCTCGGTGCTTCTGTCCTGCGACTCTCTTATAAAGACATCATGAATACCAAACAGTTTGTGGAGAAGCTCGAGCTCTACGGCATCCCGCGTAACAGCGAGATTCCCCTGCGCAGAAACCAGATGGCGACCTTGTGCCCCGGATCGGCGCTGTTCTTCCACGTCATCACGTTCAAGCGGGCAATGGATGCTATCAGCAGGCAAGGAAACCAGCAGTCGGAGCACCCTTCGGAAAAAGGGAACGAAGAGCGCGGCCTGGTCGGGGCAGCATAGGATCCCCGAAGGCACGATGCGGGTAAACAGTTTACCCGGTCGGTTGTGACAGGAATCGGCCTCGAAGTGTCACAACCGACCGGGTAAATCTTTTAGCAGGTGGGCGGGCTGGCAGGCGGGCAGGCAGACAGGTAAACAGGCTGGTGGTAGGCGGATAGGTAGGTAGGCAGGCAGACGAGCGGGCAAACGGGCTGGCGAGCGGGCGGGCTGGCGAGCGGGCGGGCTGGCGAGCGGGCGGCGACGGCCTGGCGAGCGGGCAGAAGCGAGCAGGTGGGTGCATAGGAAAGCAGGCGGACGGACGGAAGCTGCCCGTCAGTTCGACAGGCCCTATGCTGGCAGCGACAGCCCGCGAGCCCATCCCTACGCGAGCTCAAGTTCCAGCGCCGCCACCAGCGCGTCCACGTGCTCGCGCCCGCAGACCAACGGCGGCAGGAAGCGCAGCGTGTGCGCGCCGGTCGCGTTGATCACGAAGCCGCGCCCGAGCATCGCTGAGACCACGTCGTGGGCATCGCCTGCCGCCTCGTCCAGATCGCAGCCGACCATAAGCCCTGAGCCGCGCACATCCACCACATGCGGCACCTGCGCGAGACGCTCGGCAAGGTAAGAGCCGACCTCGGCCGCATGCTCGTCGTAGCGCCCGCGCACGAGCTCGCACAGCGCTGCGGATGCGGCGGCCATGGCAAGACAGCTGCCGCCGAACGTGCTCCCATGATCGCCCGGGCGGAACACGTCGGCGACCGCGCGCTTGGCCACGCACGCGCCGCACGGCACGCCGCCGGCGATACCCTTGGCGAGACTCATGATATCGGGCTCCACGCCCAGCGTCTGGAAGGCAAACGGCTTGCCCGTACGGAAGATACCCGTCTGCACCTCATCGACAATGAGCAGGCCACCGACGCCGTGCACAAGTTCGGCCGCCGCGCGCATGAACTCCGGTGTGAGCGGATGAACACCGGACTCGCCCTGGATGGGTTCAACCATGACGGCGCAGATCTCGCTGCCCAGCTGGTCAAAGATTGAGCGCAGCTCGTCGACATCGTTGGGCGTGCAGGCCACAAACCCGCCCGGCAGCGGCTTGAAGCTGTCCTGCAGCCAGTCCTGCATGGTGGCAGCGATGGTCTCGAGCGTGCGCCCGTGGAAGCCGCCGCGCAGGCATACGATGGTGTTGCCGCCGTTGCCGACACGCTGGGCATAGAGGCGCGCAAGCTTCATAGAGCCCTCGTTGGCCTCGGCGCCGGAGTTGGCGAAAAACGTCTGCCACGTCTGCTCGCCCTCGACGGGCTTCACGGCCGCCCGCACGGCGTCGGCATCGCCGGCGACGACAGCATCTGCCACGGCGCGCGCCCCCGTCATGTCGTCGTTGGCGAGCTTGGACAGCAGCGCGGCCACCTCGCCGCGGTGCTCGATGTAGAAGTAGTTGGACACGTGGAGCAGACGGTCCGTCTGATCGTGCAGCGCCGCCGTCAGCGCCGGATGGTCGTGCCCCAGGCAGCACACGCCGATGCCTGCCAAAAAGTCCAGGTACTCACGGCCTTCATCGTCGACAAGCGTCATGCCGTGCCCGCCCACGAACTCGACCGGCGACCGGCCGAACGTATGCATGACGTAGGCGGATTCGAGCTGCTGCTGCACGTCGCGTGACATAGCGGGTTCCTTTCGATGCGGCGGCGCGCCGATGTGCGGGCGCGCAACGGTTGGGCTAGATGTTTTCCGTCAGACGCGCGGCCAGTTGCGTCAGCGGATGGGGCTGGGTGTCCTGCTCGTAGGCGACCTGGGTGGAGTGCACGACCGTTCCCACGCCGCTGTCGGTCAAAAGCTCGAGCAGCAGCGCATGAGGGGTCGTGCCGTTGATGATGTGCGCGCGGAACACACCGGCGCGCAGGGCGTGCGCGCAGCTCTCGAGCTTGGGGATCATGCCGCGGTCCACCTTGCCGTCCGCAAGCATGGCCTCGACCTCATCCAACGTCATGTTGGAGATGAGGGACTCCTTGTCGTCGAAGTCCTCGTACAGGCCGTCGACATCGGTCAGGAAGATCACCTTGTGCGCACGCACGGCCGCAGCGATATGGCCGGCCGCCACGTCGGCGTTGATGTTGTAGAAACCGCCGTCGACCCCGCGCGCGACCGTCGCCACGACGGGGATGTAGTCGTTGTCCATCAGGCTGTCGAGGTAATCCGCGTTGATGCGGCAGATCTTGCCCACGCGGCCAAGCGCCGGATCGAGCTGTTCGGCAACGATGGTGCCGGCGTCCGCACCCGCCACGCCCACAGCCAGGTTGCCATGGGCGTTGACCGCCGTCACGAGGTCCTCGTTGACCTTGCCCACGAGTACCTGGCGCACAACCTCCATGGCGGCCTCACTCGTGACGCGCTGGCCGTCCTTGAACTCCACGGGGATATCGTAGTGCGCAAGCGCGGCGTTGATGTCCTTGCCGCCGCCGTGCACGATAACCGGCTTCATGCCGATGATCTTGAGCAGCACGATGTCGCTCATGACGTCGGCGCGCAGGCGCGGATCGACCATGGCGGCGCCACCGTACTTGATGACCACCGTCTTGCCGGTCAGGTTCTTAATCCAGGGCAGCGCCTCGAACAGGAGCTTCGCGGTCTCCTCGTTCGAGCGTGCGGGGCGCGAGTCGCGTGCGTATTTCATCGGTCAGCCTTTCATGGTGGGTCGGGGGCGGACAGCGTGCGGCAGCAGGGGGGCGACAGCGAGGTCGCACGCCACGGCCGGACGCGCGCGACCCTACGTGCGGTAATCGCCGTTGATGGTGACGTAGTCGTGGGTCAGGTCGCAGGTCCACACGCGCGCGCACCGGTCGCCCGCGCCCAGATCGGCGTCGATGGTGATCTCGGGTGCCTCGAAACGGCGCAGCGCCTCGTCCTCATCAAAGGGCACGGTCAACCCGTCGCGGCACACGGGGATCCCCATGATGTCGATGGAGACGTCGCGCTGGTCGAACGCGACCCCGCACTTGCCGAGCGCCATGGCGATGCGCCCCCAGTTGCAGTCGCGACCCGCGATGGCCGTCTTGACGAGCGGCGAATTCGCCACCGCGCGCGCAGCGACCTCGGCATCCTCTTCCGTCGCCGCGCCGCTCACCGTCACGGTCACCAAGCGCGAGGCGCCCTCGCCGTCGGACGCGATCGCGCGGGCGAGCGCCTCGCACACCACGTGGACCGCATAGGCGAGCTCCTCATAGGCTTCAGTGCCTTGGCATATGGGCGCCGCCTGCGGTGCGGCGGCACCGGAGGCGAGCATGATGCACGTGTCGTTGGTCGAGGTGTCCGAGTCGACCGTCACCCGGTTGAAGGTGTCGGCGACGCACGAGGCAAGCAGCGCGTGGAGCGCCGCGGGCTCGACCGGCGCATCGGTGGTTATGACGGCGATCATCGTTGCCATGTTGGGCATGATCATGCCCGAGCCCTTGGCGCAGCCGCCCACCGTAAACGTGCTCCCCGCGTACGCGAGCACCCCGCTTTCGTATTGGATGGCGAATTCCTTGGGGTGCGTGTCCGTGGTCATGATGGCGCGGGCGGCGTCTGCTCCCCCATCGGCGGAGAGGCGCTCGAACGCAGCCGGCACGCCCGTCTCGAAAGGCTCGATGTCCATCTGCTGCCCGATGACGCCCGTGGACGCCACGAGCACCTGCTCGGGTTCGCAGCCGACGACCTGTGCCACGATGTCGCAGGTCTTACGGGCAAGAGCGAGCCCCGGCTCGCCCGTGGCGGCGTTGGCGTTGCCCGAGTTGATGGCGATTGCCTGGACGTCGCCGTAGCCGCAGCCCGCACCCCCGAGATGCTCGCGGCACACGATGACCGGAGCGGCGCAGAACCGGTTGGTGGTGAACACGCCGGCCGCGCTCACGGGGCGGTCGGCTGCGATGAGCGCGAAATCGGCCCGCTCGGGATTTTTGCGAAACCCGGCGTGCATGCCGCAAGCGGAAAAGCCCTGCGCGCTCGTCACGCCACCGTCGGCGACGGCGCGAATCTTGGAATCGAAGGTATCGGTATCCATCGGATGCTCCTTTTGATGCAGATCGAGTGGGGTCGATGCGCCCGGCGGGTGCGGAAGACAGCGCTGCGCGCAGGCGTGCTAGACCGGCAGGGCGAGCAGCGGCAGCCCGCATCGCTCATCGAGCGAGAACACGATGTTCGCGCACTGGACTGCCTGACCGGCAGCCCCCTTGCACAGGTTGTCGATAGCAGAGGTCGCCACGAGCATGCGTGCGTCCGCATTGACCGCCAGCCCGATCTGACAGGCGTTGGACCCGACGACCGAACTCGTCTTGGGCTGCTGGCCGGCGTCGAGCACGCGCACGAAGGGACTCTCCCCGTAAAACGAGCGGTAATGCGCAACGGCATCGGCTGCCGTGAGGGTCTGCGCCACGCCGGGCGCCAGCGGGATGTTCACCGTGGAAAGCAGGCCGCGCTTGAGCGGCGCCAGATGCGGCGTGAACACCAAGCGGCCGGGCAGACCGAGAATCTGCTCGATCTCGGGCGTATGACGATGCTTGCACACGCCGTATGCCTCGACGCTCTCGTCGGCGCTGCAGTAGTGGGTGCGCGCGGTGGCGCCCTTGCCCGCTCCGGTCACACCGGAGATGGCGTCGACGACCGCGACACCATCGGGCGCCATCCATCCGGCGGCGATCGCCGGGTAGGCGCCGAGCGAGGTCGCCGTGGGGTAGCACCCGGCACAGGCAACGAGCACCGCATCGCCCGCATCGCGACGGCAGGCAGCTTGGGCGAGGTCCTCGGCGAACAGCTCCGGCAAGCCGAAGGCGCGCTTCGCAAGCAGCTCGGGCGACGTATGGGGGGCATCGTACCAGCGCTCGTAGATCGCAGGGTCGGACAGGCGATAGTCGGCGGAGAGGTCGATGACGTTCACGCCCGCAGCAAGCAGGCCAGGGACCGCGGCAAGCGCCGCCGTATGGGGCACGGCGAGAAAGACCGCATCGCACGTCGCGAGCTGCGGGTCATCATGGGCGCTGAAGACAAGGTCGCTCGCGCCGGCAAATGCCGGGTAGACGCTTGCAAGTCGCTGCCCTGCATCGGCGTTCGACGTAATCGCGACGAGCTCGAACTCGGGGTGCGCGATAAGCAGACGAACGAGCTCGATGCCCGCGTATCCTGCCGCCCCGATGACTCCCACTCGATAAGACATGCCCTCTCATCTCCTAAATGCATATTTCAACTGTAATAATGCATACAACCGCATGTTTAGATGCGTTCATAGAACGTTTTGAGAGAATAGCACGACCATTATGTGAACAATCGAGAAATCATCAGGACACAATCTCGCAACACAGCGCGAAGTGGCGTCAGGCGATTTTCACGGCGGCGGTGCCCCGCGGGGCACCGCCTACGATCACATACCCCTTTGGGATCGCTCAGAAGTCGAAGCGGCGCTCGCTGCCGTCGATGTCGCAGAAGCGCGCACAGCCGTTCATCACGCTGAAAAACGCCAGCCGCCCGTCATGCGCCGATTCGTGCGCCTCGCCGATACCCACCATGTGGGCGAACCCCGCCTGGCGCACGTCCTCGCTTACCTGCGCATCGTCGGCAAGATTCGCCTCGCCCGAGACAACGATCCAATAGGAGCCGGGCTTCCATCCGGACAGCTCGAACTTGGGATGCACCGCGAGCTCGCGCCACACGTCCTTGTCGCGCGACGTGCAAAACCACAGCTTGCCGGCGTCGGCGCAGGCAAACGAAAACGGCCTCACGCGCGGCTGACCCGCATCGTGCTCATCGATGGTTGCCAGGTACCACGCCGGGATTCCGCGCAGATACGCAACGATCTCGTCCATATTCACTCCTCCGCATACTGGATGCACGACATGCTAGAGCTCGATCGGCTGCCACTCGTCGTGGTTGCAGATCCAAGCTTGGGGCTCTTCGACGCTGAAAAACACGAGCGTCGGATCGTCGGGTCCCTCGTAGTGCTCGCCGAAGCCCTCCAGATGCTTCCAGCCAGCCTCGCGGATCTCCGGGCAGACGCGATCGTCCATACCAGCAACGCCGCGCAGGATGAGCCAGCCATGCCCCGGCCACCAGGCAGTCGCCTCGAAGCGCGGGTTGCGCGACAGCTCCTCCCACACGTCTTTGGTCGTCGCCGTACAGAACCACAGCCGTCCATCCTGGATAGCCGCGAACGAAAACGGCCGTACGTGCGGCTGGCCGTCCACGCTGGTGGCGAGATACCACGCGGGAATCGACGTCAGGTACTCCAACGCGGTAATCAGGCCCTTAGAAGCCGTCCCGTATACGATGCGCTCCATACAATCCTCCTGTATCTTGCAAAGGGTCGCACGCCAAAATGTCCCAGGCGGCGACACGATTGAACCCGGCACCATCTTGTCGCAGCATGTTTGTACCTGGCACCATCTTGTCGCCCCAAACCTTGCTAACCGCACGCCACGACAGCGACGGCGAGCGCAGCCAAAACGGCAGCGGCCACCGCATCGCGACGATGAAATGCGAGCGGATGCAGGCGCGTGCGCCCCTGCTCGCCATGGTAGCAGCGCGCATCCATGGCGGCCGACAGCGTCTCGGCATGACGGAAGATGCTCGTGAACAGCGGAATCGACACGCTCGACAGCATGCGCACCGCACCCAACGGGCCGGATGCCACGCGCGCACCGCGGCTCACCTGAGCGCGATAGGTGACCTGCAGCTCCGTGGCGAACTGCGGCATGAACCGCAGCGCGATGCCGAGCATCATGCCCAGCTCGTGAGCGGGAAGGCCGACCCGCGCGAACGGCGCAAGCAGGCGCTCGACGGCATGCGTGAGGTCGAGCGTCATGGTGGTCATGGTCACCAGGCTCATCGCGCACATCATCAGGAGCATGCGCAGGCCCAGGAAAGCGAACGCGCGCACGCCCCCCTCGAAGATGCGCAGGAAGCCGAGCTGAAAGACCACGGCACCCTCCTGGTTGGTAACCAAGTTGAGCACCGACACGATAACCACGATGGCCAACAGGGGTGCCAGCGATCGGACGGCGCGACCGGCGGGCACCCGCGCGAGCAGATACAGCAGCACCACGAAGCCCGCGATGACGCCAAGCGCCACAAACGTGCGGGCGAGCAGGGAGATGATCAGAAACGCCAAGCCGCCCAGCAGCTTGGTCCGCGGGTCCAGGCGGTGCAGGATGCTGTCACCGGGATAGTAGCTTCCGAAGGAGAACACCTCGTTCATCGCGCGCCGTCCTTCCCGTCGCCCGCAAAGGGACTGCCCGCGATGGCCGCGAGCTCGTCAGCGAGTGCATCGAGGTCGTACAGGCGATTCAGGCGCACCGGAACGCCGTCGGCGGCAAGCCGGACCGCCATGCGCTGAGCGGCAGGCTGGCCGAGCCCGACACGGTGCAGCTCGTCGCCGCGCGCGAAAACCTCCGACGCGGTCCCCTGCATCAAGACCTCCCCTTCGTTCATGACGACGATGCGGTCGCACAGCGCCGCGAGGTCGTCCATGCTGTGCGATGCCATGACAACCGTGAGGCCCGACCGGTGGAGCTCGGCCACCAGATCGAGAAACTCCCGGCGAGCCGCAGGGTCGAGCCCTGCAGCCGGCTCGTCGAGCACCAGCACTTCGGGCTCCATGGCGAGCACCCCGGCAAACGCCACGCGGCGCTGCTGGCCACCCGACAGCGCGAAGGGACTTTTTTCGGCGATGCGATCAAACGCGAGTCCGACCTGGCCAAGCGCACGACGCACGCGCCCGTCCACCTCATCCGCCGTGCAGCCGAGGTTGCGGGGGCCAAACGCCACGTCCTCAAAGACCGTCGGTGCGAACAGCTGGTGCTCGGGATACTGAAACACAAGCCCGACCTTGCACGTCAGGCCATCGGCACCGCGCTTGTCCGTAAGGTCGCGCCCGAAAGCGCGCACGCGTCCCATCGTGGGGCGGACAAGGCCGTTCATGTGCTGAATGAGCGTTGATTTGCCCGACCCGGTATGCCCGGCCAGCCCGAGGAACTCACCGCGGCGCACGGCGAGGTCGACGTTATGCAGCGCCCACACGGCATCCGCATTTGCACCCCATGCGGCGCGCTTCTCCCGCTTCGGGCTGCGCCGACGACGCGCACGCTCGCGAACAGACCGCTCGTAGCTGTAGCTGACGTGCTCGAAGATCAAGCACGACTCCGCATCCGTCTTTGCCTCCGCGTCGGCCGCAGCACCGCGCGAAGCCGCGCATTCACCATCGGCCGCATCGGAGCGCTCGAACGCGCGTGTGGGGCCTGCGTGTCCGAGCGTCTGCTCGACAGCGTGGACCACCTCGTTTTCATCCACAGCCGGCGTAAGCGCAAAACCGCGCCGACGCAGGGCGAGCGCCAGGCGGCACGCTGGCGGGACCTCGAGGTTCAGCCGCTCCAGGTCGTCGGCACGGGTGAGCACTTCCTGCGGCGTACCCTCGAGCGCAACCCTTCCCTCGTCAAGCACCACGACGCGATCGGCCGCGGCGGCCTCCTCCATGAAATGGGTGATCATGACGATCGTCATGCCGCGGTCGCGCAGCTCGCGGCACACGCGCAGAAGGCCGCTGCGCCCGCGCGGGTCGAGCATCGAGGTCGCCTCGTCAAAGACGAGCACCTGCGGCTGCATGGCAAGAACGCCCGCGATCGCCACGCGCTGCTTCTGACCACCGGAAAGCGCATGGGTCTCGCGCCGCTCAAAGCTCGTAAGCCCCACGTCTTCGAGGGCGTGGGCGACGCGCTCCCCCAGGCGGTCGGTGTCAACGCCCAGGTTTTCGGGGCCGAAAGCGACATCGTCTTCGACCAGGGTCGCTACGATCTGATCGTCGGGGTTTTGGAACACATAGCCCACGCGTGAGCGGATGTCGTAGACGTACTCAGGATCTGCGGTGTCCAGACCATCGACCACCACGCGTCCCTCGTCGGGGACGAGCAGGGCGTTCAGGTGCTTGGCAAGCGTCGACTTTCCCGACCCGTTGCCTCCGAGGATGCATAGAAACTCCCCGTCCGCCACGGCCAGGTTTACGCCGTCGAGCGCGCGGGTCTGCCCGTCGTACGAGTAGCAGACGTTTTCGCACTCGATCATGCGCGGCCCTTCACCTGGTCCTTGACCGGCGTGATAAGGTTGGAAACGACCTTGTACACCGCAAGTGTGAGCACGGAGTTAAGGATCGTCTTCGCAAGGTTGAACGGGACGACCGCGGGCAGCATGAGCGGCAGGATGGCATCGGCCGAGCCGTACCAGAACCACACGCCGATCGTCAGGTTGGAGACGATCGACGCCGCGGTGGCGAGCACCACGCCCAACACAAGGCCGAGGATGGCACCGCGATACGTATGCACCTTCCGGTAGACCAACGCCGCCGGCAGGATGTAGAACACGGTCGCGACGATGTTCATGAGGGCTCCGACCCAATCGCCGGTGGTAAGCGCATGGATCACGATCGCGAGCACGCCCACCGCGATGCCCGACCCCGGTCCGTACGCGAAACCCGCCACCATGGCGGGCACGAGCGACGGATCGTAGGTAAGAAACGTTGCGGCGGGAATGATGGGAATCTGGAGAAACATGAGCAGGGCGCTGACGGCACACATGAGCGCCATCGTCACCAACTGTTTGGTGCTCCACCTATTCGTGTTCTCGAAATGGATATGCGTGGACTGTTCAGCCATGACAAATCACCTGCCTCTTCCATCCGGCCTCTAACCGTTGGCCCCGGATTCTCACCGGATCGGCCCGCTGGCGACCCAACGCCAGACGGGTTCGCGGGCTCGCCGGATATGCGCACGGACCCCATGCCCGACGCCCGGGCGCAGCGCCCGGCCGGCTCACCGCCAGTGGGGAATTCCACCCCGCCCTGAAACAGCAGGTCCATCGTAGCACGTTTTACAGGCGTCGCACCGAACGTGAAAATACGTCTGGCGTTTTTTCCGTTTCCATCCGGCGCACACCGCCCGCGACGTATCAACGGTGATCAGGGGTTTTCAATCCACCATGTCGCGACGACTTGTCCAAAGGGCCTCGCACGCTCGTGGTGAGGCTCCCAAGAAGCTGCTGGAAACCAAGTTCGTATACGAAGTGGGACCTTGCACGCTCGTGATGCAGCTCCCGCGCCTCGCTCTTGGGGCCCTCCCCAGCGCCGAATAGAGCCTCGCACGCGCTCGTGATGCTCCTCGTGGTCACGACGAGACGATAATTGTCAAAACGACGCACTCGAAGCCCTCCAATAGGGCCGTTTTTTGCCTCTAGGGAGCCCGTCGGATCACCCTGAGAAACCATCGGCCAACAGACGCATCGTATTTTATTGCTTTTATATAGTCGTGCGAAGCTCCTCCGAACCCCCGTTGACAGTAATCGGCCTCTCGTGACCACCGCGCGAAATACGAACGTCAAAACCGCGCGCATACGCCCCGTAGCCGATCAGCGCATGCAAAACAAAACTGCGAAAGCGCATGAAACGCAGGGAGCTGCACCGGAGATCATGAACTCCTCCCATTCCTGGACTTCGAAAGAGGGGTCCGCGAGACGGGACGCTCGCTTTTCTCGACGGGGCTCCCTGCGCGCGTCGATGACGTGCGAGACGTCTGACGTATTACCGCATCAAAATGGCCCCCGAGAGACTCGGGGGCCTTTCGCACGAATCAATGAGTCGAGCGTGGATTAGAAGTCGACATCCTGGTCGTTGTAGACGCACTCGAGGAGCTTCTCCATCTCCTCCTGGGACGGCTGACGCGGGTTGGAGCCGGTGCAGGCGTCGAGGATGGCGTTGGCAGCCACGTCGGCCTTCTTGGCCTCGAACTCGGCGTAGTCGATGATGGACTCGTCGGCCTTCACGCCGCCCTTGCCGTAGTTCTTGATGCCCTGCGGGATGTCCAGCTTGTCGTTGAGGTCGCGGATGCACTGAACGAGCGCGGCGACGAGCTCGTCCTCGGTCTCGCCCTCAAGGTGCAGGATGTCCTTGGCGATGAAGGCATAGCGGCTCTTGGCGCGGGCGTCCTTGGCGTTGAACTGGATGACCTTGCCGAGATACATGGCGTTGGCGCAACCATGGATGATGTGGTCGCCGGTGAAGGCGGCACCGGTCTTGTGGGCCATGGAGTGCACGATGCCGAGCAGGCCGGAGGAGAAGGCGATGCCGGCGATGCACTGCGCGTCGTGCATGTGCTGGCGGGCCTCATGGTCGCCCTGATAGGACTTGGGCAGCCACTCGACGATCTCGCGGATAGCATGCAGGGCGTTGCCGTCGGTGTACATGGAGCCAGCGGTGGAGACGTAGGCCTCGATGGCGTGGGTCAGAGCGTCCATACCGGTGTGAGCGCACAGCTTCTGCGGCATGGTGTAGGTGAGCTCGGGGTCGACGATGGCCACGTCAGGCGTGATGTTGAAGTCGGCCAGCGGGTACTTGATGCCCTTCTCGTAGTCGGTGATGACGGAGAACGCGGTGACCTCGGTAGCCGTGCCGGAAGTGGAGGCAATGGCGCAGAAGTGAGCCTTGGTGCGCAGCTCGGGGAAGCTGAACGGCACGATGGCCTGCTCGAAGGTCTCCTCGGGATACTCGTAGAACAGCCACATGGCCTTGGCAGCGTCGATCGGCGAGCCGCCGCCGATGCCGATGATCCAGTCAGGCTGGAACTCGAGCATGGCCTCGGCGCCGCGCTTCACGGTCTCGACGGACGGGTCGGACTCGACGCCCTCGAAGATCTGAACCTCGAAACCGGCCTCCTTGAGGTCAGCCTCGACGTCCTGCAGGAAGCCGCCGCGACGCATGGAGCCGCCGCCGGTGACGATCATGGCGCGGGAGCCCTTGAGGTTCTTTACCTCGTGGCGAGCACCCTCACCGAAGTACAGATCGCGCGGATTGGTAAAACGTCCCATTCTTTGCCTCCAAATCTGCAGGCCGACCGTTCGACCTGCACATACAACGGGGCACCCGATGTCCCCGTTAGGACCAAAGGAACCGTCGCGCGCCCAAAGGCCGCGGCGCGGAGCCCGAAAGCCCGTCGCTATTTTAGCGCTTTGGAAACATCTTCGAAACAGGTTGGGTGCATTTTTCGCTCTGCGAGCCGGACAAAACGACAACGCATGCACGTGCCCGTGTGCCGGTTTTTTCGCTCGCACAAAAGCGCACCGACGGCACTCCGCGCACGCCCCCCGCGATCCGTGCGTACGCATCCGGCACGCTCGCCCATGTGTGTTTCATCCCTTCGCGCAAGCGCTCCCCCACGTTCGCGATGAGCGCTACACTGTAGAGATTCCATCTCGCATCGGAAAGGAGGCGCCGTGGCGTTCGATCCCATCCAGGAAGACTGTTTGCGTCTTATCCTCGAGGCGATGCGCCGCGAGCGCATCTACCCGCTGGACGACGCGACGTCCATCGAGCGTGGCATGAAGCAGTTCCGCGAGGACCCCTCGCAGCTCATCACCTGCGACCGCGACCGCTCGTTCCACCTCACCGCCCGCGCGACCGAAATCTTGGACTACCACGTCCCCTTCCTCGCAGACGAGGTCGCCATCGAGCGCGAGGAGACCCGCGCGGAGAACTTCCTGCGCGAGGCCGTCGCCCTCGATGAGGGCAACTGGGATGCCCGCCGCATGCTCGCCGCACTCGAGGCGCAGTCCAACGACGCGTACGTGAGCTACCTGCTCGACAACCGAGAAGCCGTCGAGCGCGACGTCCTTGCCGCCGTCGAGGGTGCCCACGATGTCTACGACCGCGAATATGCGAGCGATTTGGCCTACCGACCGCTGCTCAGGTGGCTGGCGGCAACCGCCTCTCGCGCCGTGATCGCCGGTCAATACCGCCTGGCCTACCAAACGGTTGAGGAGAGCCTCGAGGTGGCGCCCGGGGATCCCGCCGATATCCGACACACCGGCATGCTCGCCTTGGCCAAGCTCGAGGCAAGCGCTCAGGACATCAAGCAGTACCGGTCGCGTCACGCCATCGCCTATCAGATCGCAGGACCGCTGCGTCGCCGCCATCACGGCGCCGAGAAGTCGCCCGACGCGTGGACGCTGCTGGCGCAGATGTGCGTCGCGTACCGCTCGTTTGACTACCGCGGCGCCGACCGTGCCCTGCACGCCCTCATGCGCGCCTACCCTGATGCCGCGCAGCCGCTGTTCTACCAAGCGGAGTTCCCCGACGGCATCTACGCGCGCGTCAACGTGAACCCCGGCAGCCAAGACGAACTCATCCTCGCCATCAGCGAAGCGACGCCGCTGCTGCAGGAGGGCATCGGCACGCCCGACAACGCGTGCTTCTCGGCATGGCTTGCCGGCCACGAACTCGTGCAGCGGTCGCTTCGCGAGCACACGCCGCAGACACCGGGCGGCGTCGGCCGCACGAACGCGGGAGGGGACAACTGATGGAGCCTCGCGAATACGTGCCCGCATACCTCGAACGCGAGTATCTGGCGTCCCACGAGGGCCTTACCCCCGCAGCCTGCAGGCTCGTGCACGACGAGATCATGCGGGACCCGACCCGTTACGCCACATGCGATCACGCGCGCGCCCTGCTCTCCTACGCTCGGGTGCACGAGGGGCTCATGTTCGAGCTCGATCGGATGGAGGAGCTCTCCGACCAGGAGTTTGACAAGCGCCGCGAGCGCCTGTTTGCCGATACCCGCGCCAAACTGCGCGAGATCGTTGCCGCAGATCGTCTATGCGTGGACGCCCAGCTCGTCAACATCCTGCTCGCCGACGTCCCCATCGACGCATGCCTGAACGACCTGATGCAGCTCGAGGACTCGGTGCGCACCCAGCTGCAAGCCGATCCCGCCTTCAGCGACGACGCGCCGCATTTTTGGCATGAGGACCGGCTCGCGGGCATCACCGCCGCCGAGCGGACCGGCACCGATCCGACGATGATCGGATGGCTCCATACGCTCGAAGCCATCTCCCAGCTCAGCCTGGCAAGCGCGCGCTACCGCGCCGCGGCCGAATACGCCCGGAAGGTCATGCGCGCTCAGGGCTATCGCAACCATGCTGTGGGAACCGTGCTGCTCGCGCTCGCTCGGCTGGAGGACGAGGAGGGATTCTTCGCCGTGGCGCAGCAGGCCTCACCGCAGGCGGCGCATCCCGAGCAGGACGAAGGAACCGGCAGCGTGGAGGACTCCCCGTGGTACCTACTCGGCCGCACCTTGCTGCTCTACAAGCTCGGACGGCGCAAGAACGCGCGCCGCGCGCTCAAGGACTTCGCAGCCCGTTGCGAGGGTGGCGCGTTTTTCCTACTCAACCCCACCTACTTGACGCCCTACCTGCCTGTACGTCCGCCGGTGCGCGAGGCGTGGGAGCTCTCGCACCAAGCGGTGTGGGAAGCCGACGGCATCATCGTGGACACTCCGGACTTCTGCGCCTGGGCGGCCTCGATTGCAGGCATCGAGGACATCTCCGAGAACTTCGCCCATCAGTACGGGTTCTAGTCCGACAGTTCGGGCGGAGCGTCTCCGCGCAACAAACCCGCGGGAACAGACTCAGGCGTGTCGGGACACGCGGCCCGCAGCGCGGGCAACAGCGCAGCCCACCTGCGCGCCCACGACAAGCTTGACGACATCGGGAATCACGAAGGGCACGACCGCTACCAACAGCGCCGCGACGACGTCCATCGAGCCGACGACCATAAGCTGGAGCGTTCCACAAACGTACGAGATAAGCAGCAGCATCGCATCGGCAACGAGCGTGCGCGCAAGCGGGGGCAGCTGCGCGGGCAGCACGTCCTTGACGGTCGTGGCCACCAGCATGCCGATCAAGAAGCCCCACAAAAAGCCGCCAGTCGGACCGAAGATCGACGCGATTCCACCGGAAAAACCCGAGAACACCGGCAGGCCGATCGCTCCCAGCAGCAGATAAACGGCAACGGACGCGCACGCGCCCGCACGGTCGAGGGCGGCGGGAAGCATGGCGAGGGCAAGCGTCTGCAGCGTGAAGGGCACCGGACCGATGGGCAACGTGACCCACGCCGAGACCGCGAGCAAAGCGACCGAAACACCAACATAGGCAATCTGGCGAGTATTCATGACTCCCCCTCGAAGACGGCCGGGCATCCGGTCGGCGAGACAACGCGGCCAGTATAGCAATGCTCGTCGCGCGAGGCCGGCAGATTCGTGTATTCGCCGTGTGCCGCCCTTCGCGCTGCACGTCAACGACCATTTGAGCGCAACGCCTCTCCGCGTCGGCGGGAACCGCCGGCCAAAGCACGAGTTGCGGCCGACGCCGAGACATGGGCCGCTGCGCGCAAAGTTGCGCAACACCGCGCGTGGTCGCGCACTAGAATGGGACGGAAACGCGAACCGAGAGGGGACAACCATGAAGTGCACCAACTGCGGGAGCACGATTCCCGACACCGCACGGTTCTGCTCGCACTGCTGAGCAGCCGTTGTCGCGGCGCCCCAGGCAACTGGCCCCGCAAGCCCTGAGCAAGGCCTGCCTGCCGAAGCATGCGAGCAGCCCACACGCCCCGGCCATCGTCGCACAGCGCTCATCGTGGCAGCAGCCGTGGTAATCGTCGCGGCGCTCGGTTGTGCCGCATGGTTCCTGTTGCCGCGCGTGCTTGGCCCCAAAGTCGTGCTCAACCTGCAGGACGTGCCGGACAAGGCCTTCCGCACCTATCTTGCACAGAAGGTTGACACCGACGGCAACAGCGGCATCGACCAGGAGGAAGCCGATGCCGTCACGGCGATTGGCGACACCTCGGCAGAAGCGGTCGCAGGCAACGGCCTTGCCGGCCTCGATATCACCAGCCTGGAGGGTATCTCGACCTTCTCCAACCTCACGCAGCTCGTCTGCGCGGGCAATCAGCTGACAGATTTGGACCTCTCGGGGCTGGCCAACCTCACCGAGCTCGACTGTTCGAACAACCAGCTGGGCAGCCTCGACGTCTCCGACCAGACCAACCTCGCCGACCTCGATTGCTCGAACAACCAGCTGGGCAGCCTCGACGTCTCCGACCAGACCAACCTCGCCGACCTCGATTGCTCGAACAACCAGCTGACGGATCTCGACCTCTCGGCGAACGACACCCTTGCGTCCGTCAGCTGCAACGACAACGAGGGCCTGTCCTCCCTCACGCTGCCCAAGGGCGATACCTTAAGCTCGGTGCACGCCACCGGCTGCGGCTTGGAGAGCATCGACCTCGCCGGCCTGTCCGGCCTCACCGACATTCATCTCGACGATACCGTGCAGATCTCGGGTGACGACGCGACGGTGGACGATCAGGCTCGCGACAACCTGGAGCTTCTCGCCACGCTCTACACCTACTGCGTGGAGCCCGAACCCTGGCAGCAGACGATCTCGACCGTCCGGGCGCAGGCGGGCGATGCGGACGTCGACGCCCAGCTCGTATGGATTTCGCTCACGCTGGGAGACGCGTTCGTCCTGACGCATGGCGAGACGAACCAGAACGCTTCGGGCGATCCGCTGGGCGTGGCCACGTCCCATGAACTCGGCATGGGCTACACCCTGACCGACGACGGCGTGCGCACGATCCTTGCGACCTACTACGGCTCGGCGCCCGACGACCTCTCCTATCTCCACAACGCCTTGAGCTCTCTCATGTACGACGCGTCCACAGGCACCTGGACCGCGGCCGTGGGCACCGCCCCCGTCGGCGAGACCGTCTGGACGGGCAACTTCACCTCGTACGACACCTATCTCGCATATGACCTGGCGATGCTCATCCTGCCCGGCACTGACACGCCTCGCCTGTGCTATTACCACGTGGTCGTGCAGCAAAGCGACGCCAGCGCGCTCGGGTACCGAATGGTCTCGCTCTCGGCGGCCGACGACCTCTCAGCGAGTTTCCCCGACGCCGTGGCCGCCTACGACGAATTGATGTCGACGCCGGTTTCGCTCAGCGGCGAGTGGGATATGCAGGGGACCACTCGCAATGTTCTGTTCCATACGGACGGAACCTGCTGGGTCAACATGGAGAAAGGGAGCTGGACGAGCCCGGACTCCAGGACCGTGATCGTTTTGGAGCCCGTGAGGATAACCTTTACGTACGACCCGATCACGACCGACATGGTCGACCAAGACGGCAACGTGTGGTCCTACTACAGCTACAAAGGATAAGCGCTACGCGACGTTTGACGCGGCCGTTACGGTTGGACGCGGCGTCAACGGCATCGTGCGAAGCCGGCAGATTCGTGTATTCGCCGTGTGCTGCCCGTCGCGGCGCACGTCAACGATAATCTGCTATACTCAACTGCGCTGTCCCCATCGTCTAGCGGCCTAGGACGTCGCCCTTTCAAGGCGAAGATCACGGGTTCGAATCCCGTTGGGGGCACCACTGACCTCCCAAGCCCGGTGACCGCACGGTCCCGGGCTTTTTGCTGCGACGAGCCGGGATTCGAAGCCGTTGGGGTCGCGAGGCTGAGCAAACGCGCCGAGCGTTTGCCAGCGAGCGCGCGAGGGCGCGAAGCGCCCGGAGCCGCGGACGGCGCAGCCGGACGCGAATCCCGTTGGGGGCACCACTGACCTCCCAAGCCCGGTGACCGCACGGTCCCGGGCTTTTTGCTGAATCATGTATCTCCTGGCCCCTTTCTGAACTTGACATAACGCGCCTTACAACCGCCCGCTCCTTGGACTATGCTCATAGCTGTCATGTTCAAAGCGTGGGAAGGAGCCGCATGGCATCCGGAAACAACCTCGTCCTAGGCGTCAACGATCGCGTTGAGCCACTCAAAGCGGTAGGCCTTGCATTCCTGCACGTCCTCGCCATGGATCTCTACGTGTGCCCCATCGTCCTGTCGGCGATGCTCGGCCTCGACACCGAGGGCACCAACCAGCTCATCCAGATCTGCTTCTTCACGGCGGGCATCGCCACCCTCATTCAAACAGGTCTGGGCATCAAGCTCCCCGTCGTCCAGGGCGCAAGCTTCGTCGCGCTGTCGGCGCTCGCGACCATCGGCGCGAACGGCGGCATGGCGATGATGGTCGGCAGCATCATCCCCGGTGCGATCATCCTCATCCTGCTCGGCGTCACCAAGCTGTTCGCCAAGATCGTGCGCCGCTGCATTCCGCCCTACATCGGCGGCCTCATCATCGTGATCGTGGGCCTGTCGCTCACCCCCACCGCCGCGGGCGGCGTCTTCAGCATCGACGGCGGGCTCGCTGCCAACCTGGCACCCGGTCTTGCCGCGATGATCACGCTCGTCATCATGAACGTCATCGCCTACAAGACCGGCTACAAGCACCACCTCGTGAGCGTCCTGTCCGTCCTGTGCTCGCTGGCCGTCGGCTGCGTCGCGGCCGCCATCGTGGGCGTGCTCGACTTCTCGACCGTCGCCACCTCCGCATGGTTTGCCATGCCCATGCCGTTCCACTTCGGCATGCCGGTCTTTGACATCCCCTCGATCGTGCTCATGACCTTCATCTACTTCATCGTGCTCATCGAGACCACCGGCGTGTGGTTCACCGTCGGCGACGTCACCAACGAGGAGCTCACCGACGAGCGCCTGAACCACGCCGTCATCGGCGAGGGCCTGGGCTGCCTCGTGGGTTCGCTGTTCGGCGGCACCCCGCTCACCGGCTACTCCACCAACGCCGGCATCATCTCCATCACCAAGGTCGCGAGCCGCGTCGTCGTCATGGTCGCCGGCATCATCCTCGTCGTGCTCGGCATGTGCCCCAAGCTCATGGCCGTCATCTCCTCGGTGCCCGAGGCCGCCATCTGCGGCGTGCTGCTCGTCGTGTGCCAGATCCTCGTGGTCAACGGCCTGCGCATCATCATCAACTCCCAGCTCGACCAGAAGAAGATGCTGGTCATCGGCCTATCGCTCATCTTCACGGTCGGCAGCCTCGTGCTGTCCGCCGACGTCAAGGCCGAGTTCCCCGTCATGCTGCAGTACCTGGTGAGCAGCGGCACCGCGGTCGGCGGCATCATCGCCGTCGTGCTCAACCTGCTGCTGCCGGGCGATCCTGCAGCAGACAGCGAGGAGTAACTCGTCGCGCATCGGAAAGGAACAGCAATGTCTGACGTTTCCCACCTGAAAGCCGT
The DNA here is from genome assembly GCA_949287055.1 of uncultured Collinsella sp. Lineage (GTDB taxonomy): Bacteria > Actinomycetota > Coriobacteriia > Coriobacteriales > Coriobacteriaceae > Collinsella. The sequence continues at coordinate 13,611 of CASEEY010000003.1, read as the reverse complement.
CCTTGGCTCGTTTTTCCACACGCCGGCCTACGGCGACTTCGAGCTTCTGGAACACACCCTCATCGAACTCGACGACGCCGGCGTGATCGAGCGCATCACCCGTCCGGACGATGCGGACTACGCCGAGCGCGTCGCCGCCGCGCGTGCGGCAGGCGAGCGCGAGCCCGGCACGTTTGCGGAGCTTGCGCCCGACGCTTTCGTCCTGCCCGGCTTCGTGGATCTGCACGTCCACGCACCCCAGTGGCCGCAGGCCGGCGTCGCTCTCGACGAGCCGCTGAACGTATGGCTCGACCAGCGCACGTTCCCGCTCGAGGCACGCTTTGCCGACCCCGAGTTCGCCTATACCGTGGGTTACGACCTGGCGCGCACGTTCTTGTCGCGCGGCACCACCACGACGCTGTACTTTGCCAGCGCGCACCTCGACGGCAGCTATGCCGTTTCGCGCGCCTGCGCTGCGGCAGGCCAGCGCGCCATCGTCGGCAAGGTCGTCATGGACGACCCCGCGTCCAATCACGACTTCTATCGCGACGCCAACCCTGAGCAGGCCCTTGTCGACACCGAGGAGTTCCTCGCGCGCGTCGCGGCGCTCGATGCGCAGGGCCGTGCGGCCGATCCGCGCTTTGCAGGCGCCTACGCCGCCGTGACGCCGCGCTTCATCCCCAGCTGCACCGACGAGGCGCTCGCCGGCCTGGGCCAGATCGCCGCCGCGCACGACGCCTATATCCAGTCGCATTGCAACGAGGGCCAGTGGGAGCACGGCGTGGCGATCGAACGCTTTGGCAAGACGGACGCCGAGGCGCTCGCGAGCTTCGGGCTGCTGGGACCAAAGTCCATCATGGCGCACTGCACGTTCATGAACGACGACGACACCGCGCTGTTCGCCGAGACGGGCACCGTCGTGGCGCACTGCCCCATCTCCAACGCGTACTTCGCCAACAGCGCCTGCCCGGTGCGCCGCATGCACGAAGCCGGCGTGCGAATCGGTTTGGGCACCGACATCTCGGGCGGGTTCTCACCCAGCATGTACGACAACATCCGCCAGGCGGTCATGGCGTCGCGCATGCTCGAGGAGGGCGTCGACGCGCTCGTGCCGCAGGAACGCCGCGGCGCCGGACGTCCCTCGCGCATCTCGGCACCCGAGGCGCTGTATCTGGCGACCAAGGGCGGCGCGGAGGGACTCGGCCTGGCGACCGGATCCTTCGAGGTCGGCCGCGCCTTCGACGCGCAGGTTATCGACACGCGACAGCCCTATGCTGACCTCACGGGCTTCGGCGTCTTCGACGAGCCGGGCGACAAGCTCGCCCGCATCCTCTACCTGGCCACGCCGGACAACATCCGTCAGGTCTGGTGCCAGGGCAAGCTCGTCATCGAGCGCTAGCGAACACACGGCGGAAAACATCACTTCCGTTCCCATACCGTTCTCGGTAAAGCGACGAAAGCCCGGTTACCGCGTTGGCAACCGGGCTTTCGGTTTTCGCGACGAACAGCCGCGCGATGTCCCAATTTTCTCCTGGCCCCTTTTGGGACACTGGCCCCTTTTGGGACATGGAGCCAGGTGGCGGAGCGCTACACGTAGAACAGGATCTCGTCGTAGGTCGGCACCGGCCAGTAGTCGGCCGCCACGATCTCCTCCATGGCGTCAACGGCACCGCGCAGCGTCTCCATGGCGGGAGCCACCTCATGCGCGTAGCAGTTCGCCTGCTCCTGAGGATCGATCAGCGCCTCGGCCTTCTTGTGCAGGCTGTCCAGATCCTTGATCGCCTCGTTGATCTCCGTAATGCCGTGGCACAGCTTGTTGAGCGTGTTCTGTTCGCACGTCATGGCGGCGTCGGCACCGGCAGCGCGGATGGCCTCCAGGCCCTTGGCGACCTTCGTGGCGTATGCGGTAATCACGGGGCGATACGTACGGCGCGCCTCGCGGATCATCGTCGTGGCCTCGATGTTCATGAGCTTGTTGTACTTCTCGAGCTTAACCTCGTAGCGGCTGAACGCCTCGGTCTCGGTCAGCACGCCCATGCTCTGCCACAGCGCCATGCTCTCGGGCGCCACCATCTGCGGCAGCGCATCGGCGGTCGTGCGCAGGTTCAGCAGCCCGCGTCCTTCGGCCTCCTGCTCCCACGCCTCGGAGTAGCCGTCGCCCGAGAACAGGATGCGGCGGTGCTCGTTGAGCGTCTTCTTGCAGTACTCGAGCGCCGCGTCGGCAAACTGATCGGCGGGCACGTCCTCGAGCGCGTCGGCGAACGCCTTGAGCGACTCGGCGACCGCGGTATCGAGCACCAGGTTGGCGTCGGACGCGTTTTGCTCCGAGCCCACCGCGCGGAACTCAAACTTGTTGCCGGTGAAGGCGAACGGCGAGGTGCGGTTGCGGTCGGTGTTGTCCTGCTCCAGGTTGGGCAGCACGTCGGCGCCCAGGTCGAGCACACCGTGGCGCGCGTGCACGGACGCCTCGCCATCCATGATCTTCTGCACGACCTCGGTGAGCATATCGCCCAGGAAGATGGAGATGATCGCAGGAGGCGCCTCGTTGGCGCCCAGGCGATGGTCGTTGCCGCAGCCCGCCACCGACATGCGCAGCAGGCCCTGGTACTTGTCGACCGCCTCGATGACCGCGGTGAGGAACACCACGAACTGCAGATTCTCGAGCGGTGTATCGCCCGGGTCGAACAGGTTCTCGTCCTCGGTGCCGATAGACCAGTTGTTGTGCTTGCCGGAGCCGTTGATGCCCTCAAACGGCTTCTCATGCAGCAGGCAGGTGAGGTCGAAATTCGTGGCGACGAGCTTCATCTTCTCCATGACGAGCATGTTGTTGTCGACGCCCTCGTTGAGCTCGGTGTAGACCGGCGCAAGCTCGTGCTGGCAGGGAGCGACCTCGTTATGCTTGGTCTTGGCGGGAATGCCGAGCGCCCACAGCTCGTCGTCGAGCGCCTTCATGTACTTGGACACCGACGGACGAATGGCGCCGAAGTAATGCTCTTCGAGCTCCTGGCCCTTGCAGGGCGGAGCACCGAACAGCGTACGGCCGCAGATGACCAGATCGCGGCGCTTGCGGTAAGCGTCCTTCTTGATCAAAAAGTACTCCTGCTCAAGGCCAACGCTCGGAACGACGCGCTTGGGGTGCTTGCCAAACAGCGCCAGCACGCGCTTTGCCTGCGTGTCGAGCACCTTCATAGAGCGCAGAAGCGGCGTCTTCTTGTCGAGTGCCTCACCGTTGTAGCCGCAAAACGCGGTGGGAATGCACAGCACGTCGTCCTTGATGAACGCGGGGCTCGTGGGGTCCCAAGCGGTATAGCCGCGGGCCTCGAACGTAGCGCGCAGGCCGCCGTTGGGGAAGCTCGACGCATCGGGTTCGCCCTGGATGAGGGCCTTGCCGGTGAACTTGGTGATGGCGGTACCGTCGTGGTTGGGCTCCAGGAAGCTGTCGTGCTTCTCGGATGTGATACCCGACAGCGGCTGGAACCAGTGCGCGTAGTGCGTGGCGCCGCGCTCGATCGCCCACTCCTTCATGGCGTGCGCGACGGCATTCGCCACGTCCAGGTCGAGCGGCGCGCCCCGGTCGATCGTCGCAGACAGGCGTTTGTAGATATCCTTGGGAAGACGTTTGCGCATCACGTCCTCCGAGAACACCATGGTGCCGAAGCGACTGGTGAGTTCGGTATCGGCCATAGGGACTCCCTTCGTATGCGCGCCAACGGGCGTCGACGCGTTATCCCAACGAACGCATTGTAGGTTACGCGACGCTCATTTCGCAGGAATTACCGCTGTGTTGCTAGGTTGAAACGAAAAATACCACGAACGAGACCGCGCAATCGCGCCGAAAAGAAGGCAGGTCACGTCCGTTGTATGCGAAACGAAGCATCCTGCCGCCCATGCCTTATGGAACCCGTGCGACGTCTCTCCCTTTGGGTGGCGCGGACATCCTTTTTTGCGGGCTGACCTGCGGCGACTTCGTTTTGCACCCAAATCGAAACCGCACGGAAACCGACGGGAAAACCCGTCGCAACCGCGCCTGCATATCATGGGTCGCCGCGCACGCGCCCGACATCGCACGCGTGCGCACCTATCCCTGTCTCGATCCAGCATGGGAGGGCGCATGGACCATCAGACTCTCTATAGGCCCGAATTCGAGCACGACGCGTGCGGCATCGGCGCACTCGCTGCGCTCGATGGCGCGAAGAGCCACCAGATTCTCGACGACGCGCTCTCGGTGCTCGTGAATCTCGAGCACCGTGGCGGCACGGGGCTCGAGCACAACACCGGCGACGGCGCGGGCATCCTCTTCCAGATTCCCCATGGCTTTTTCCGTAAGGAGGCGCAGCGCTATGGCCAGCTCCTGCCTTCGGAGGGCGACTACGGCGTTGCGATGATCTTCTTGCCGCAAGATCCGCACGGCGTGCAGGCGGCGCGTCGACTGTTCGAGGAAGGCTGCGCTGAACTCGGGATACCGGTTATGTTCTGGCGCGATGTTCCCGTTGACCCCCATGACCTGGGCGAGACGGCGCGCGCCTGCATGCCCACCATCCAACAGGCCTTTCTGGCCCGTCCCGCTGACGTCGAGGCGGGCGACGCCTTCGAGCGACGCCTCTATGTATGCCGCCGAACCATCGAGAAGCGCGCCGACGCGGAGCACGCGCTCGCCGGAAAGATCTTCTACATCTGCTCCATGAGCACGCGGACCATCGTGTACAAGGGCATGCTCGTGGCAACGCAGATGCGCCGCTTCTTCATCGACCTGAACGATGCCGCGGTGAAAACCGCCGTGGCGCTCGTGCATTCCCGCTACTCCACCAACACCACGCCGAGCTGGGAGCGCGCCCACCCCAACCGCTATATCATCCACAACGGCGAGATCAACACGCTCAAGGGTAACGTCAACTGGATTCGCGCCCGCGAGCCGAACCTCTACTCGCCTGTGCTCCAGCACGATCTGGAACGGGTGCTCCCCATCATCAACCGCGAGGGATCGGACTCGGCGATTCTCGATAACGTCCTCGAGTTTTTGGTGATGAACGGGCGTCCGCTCTCACGTGCCGTATCGTTGCTCATTCCCGAACCCTGGGACAACAACGCCACCTTGTCCCCTGCGCGCCGCGCCTACGACGCTTACCAGTCGATGCTCATGGAGCCGTGGGACGGTCCGGCGGCGATTGCCTACACCGACGGCCGCACGCTGGGTGCCGCCCTTGACCGAAACGGCCTGCGCCCCGCCCGCTACTACGTGACGCGCGACGATCGATTCCTGCTCGCCTCGGAGGTCGGCGCCATCGAGATCGACCCCGCCAACGTGCTCACCTGCGGCTGCCTGGGACCCGGCGAAATGCTCGAGCTCACGCTCGGCGAGGGCCGCATTCGCTACAACGACGAGATCCGCAACGCCTTCGCCAAGCTCAAGCCCTTCGCGTCGTGGATCGACGAGGAGACCTTGACCCTCGACGACCTGGATGCGCCGACGGCACCCGAGGCCGACGCGCTGTCGCACGTCCCAAACACAGTCGACATGATGAAGCTCGGCTACCACTGGGACGATGTGCGCGAGGTGCTGCGCCCCATGGCAGCCAGCGTTTCCGTTCCGCTTGCCTCGATGGGCATCGACGCGCCGCTGGCGTGCCTGTCGCTCAAGACCCGCTCTTTCTACGACTACTTCTTCCAGCTGTTTGCCCAGGTGACCAACCCTCCCATCGACGCGCTGCGCGAGCACATGGTCACCTCGACCGTGCTGTACCTGGGAAACCACGGCAATCTTTTAGAGGACAGCCGCGGCACCTGCCGGCTCGTACGACTCGACGCACCGCTGCTGACGCACGACGAATTCCTACGCATCTGCGCAATCGACCGCACCGGTTTCGCGGCGCGTCGCTTCCGCGCGACCTATGTGCGCGACGGCGCCCCCGGCGCGCTTGAGCGCGCGCTCGAGCGGCTCGGCGACGAGGTGCGCGAGGCGGTGCGCGGCGGTGCGAACATCGTGGTTTTGTCCGATCGCGCCGACGCGGACGAGGTCCCCATCCCGATGCTGCTCGCCGTCGGCGCGGTGCACAACTCGCTGATCAGGTGCGGCCTGCGCACCTTCGCCGACCTTGTGGTGGAATGCGGCGACGCCATTTCGGCACACGATTTCGCGGCGCTCATCGCCTACTCTGCAAGCGGCATCTATCCGTACATGGCCCACCGCGTCATCGCCCAGTTGGCCGACGAGGGAGATCTGATCAGCGCCGATGGAGAACAGCTCGATGCGCAAAGCGCCATCGCCAACTACAATCGCGCGGCGGTGGCAGGCGTCGTCTCCATCATGTCCAAGATGGGCATCTCGACGGTCCAAAGCTACCATTCCGCACAGATCTTCGAGGCGGTGGGGCTTGCACCGAGCCTCGTGGAGCGCCACTTCACAGGCACCGTGTCGCGCGTGGGAGGCCTCGATGTCGACGATATCGAGCGCGAGCTCGACGAACGCTTCGACCAGGCCCTCGCTTGGCGTACCTCGCCTGCGCCCGACACCTGCCCGAGCCTCGGGCTCACCTCATGGCGCCCGCACGGCGAGGACCATCTCATCGATCCCGATACCATCTTCCTGCTTCAGCAAGCCGTGCGGACCGACTCGTACGAGACGTTCCTCGCCTACAGCGAACATCTGCGGCGCCCTGGTCGCGCCGTGCGCCTGCGCGACCTCATGGAGTTCGATCGCAACGGCAGGACGCCCGTGCCCCTCGATGAAGTCGAGGATGCACGCAGCATCGTCACGCGGTTCAACACCGGGGCGATGAGCTTCGGCTCGATCAGCGAGGAAGCCCATACCTGCATGGCGATCGCCATGAACCGGCTGCACGGCCGCTCGAACTCCGGTGAGGGCGGCGAGGACCCGCGCCGCGAGACGCCGCTGGCAAACGGCGATTCCGCGAACTCCGCCATCAAACAGGTTGCGAGCGGCCGCTTCGGCGTGACAAGCCGCTACCTCGCCTCCGCCCGTGAGCTGCAGATCAAGATGGCGCAGGGCGCCAAGCCCGGCGAGGGCGGTCACCTACCCGGCAAGAAGGTCTACCCGTGGATTGCCCGCGTCCGTCAGTCTACCCCCGGTATCGGGCTGATCTCTCCCCCGCCCCATCACGACATCTATTCGATTGAGGATCTCTCCGAGCTCATCTTCGACCTCAAGTGCGCCAACCCCGATGCTCGTGTGAGCGTCAAGCTTGTATCGGAAGCGGGCGTGGGCACGATTGCCACCGGCGTGGCGAAAGGCGCTGCCGACAAGATCCTCATCTCCGGCCATAACGGCGGTTCGGGCGCGGCGCCGCGCGACTCCATCTGGCACGCCGGGCTGCCGTTCGAGCTCGGGCTGGCGGAGACGCAGCAGACGCTCCTGCGAAACGGTCTGCGCTCGCGCGTGGTACTTGAGGCAGACGGCAAGCTTATGGACGGCACCGACGTCGCGGTGGCATGTCTGCTGGGCGCCGAGGAGTTCGGCTTCGCAACCATGCCACTCATCGCGATGGGCTGCCTCATGCAGCGCGACTGCCATCAGGATACCTGCCCGGCCGGCATCGCTACGCAAAACTGCCGGCTGCGCGGACACTTCGCCGGCAAGCCCGAGCACGTGGAGCGTTTCATGCTCTACGTCGCCGAGCAGCTGCGCGAGATCATGGCGAACTTGGGATTCCGTACTGTCGATGAGATGGTGGGCCACAGCGAGTGCCTTCGCCAAAAAGCGGTCCCGGGCAACTGGAAGAGCGAGCGTATCGACCTGTCGTGCGTACTCGCATCCGCCTCGTGCGAGTTCGGCGCGCGGATTCCCGGCGCCGACGGTAGACACTTCCTACCATCCATGGCAGCCGATTCCCATCTTGAGCGAACCCTGGACGCCACCTTGTTCACCCCGCTTACCGAGCAGGCCCGGCAGCACATGGTGCCCGTTCGCTTCCACGCCGATATCGCCAACATCAATCGCTGTGTGGGCACCATGCTCGGTCATGCCGTCACCGCAGCGCATCCCGACGGCCTGCCCGACGGCTCGATCACCATCGACTGCACCGGATCGGCTGGCCAAAGCTTTGGCGCGTTCCTGCCCCGCGGCATCTCCCTCAACGTAACCGGCGATGCCAACGACTATTTCGGCAAGGGCCTTTCGGGCGGTACGGTCTCGGTGCGCCCACCCGAGTCGGCGAGCTTCAAGTTTGACGAGAACATCATCGTGGGAAACGTCGCCTTCATGGGCGCAACCGGCGGCCGCGGCTATGTCAACGGCGTCGCCGGCCAACGCTTCGCGGTACGCAACTCCGGCGCCACGGTCGTCGTCGAAGGCGTGGGCGCGCATGGCTGCGAATACATGACCGGTGGACGCGCGCTCATCCTAGGCGAGGTCGGGCCCAACTTTGCAGCGGGCATGACCGGCGGCGTCGCCTATGTGTTCGACGAGCACCGCACCCTCGCCGCGCGCTGCAATCTTGACACCGTCACCCTACGTACGCCTAGCGAACGAGAGCTCGACGACATCCGTACGCTGATCGAGGAGCACGTGCGCATCACCCAAAGCCCTCGCGGCATCAAGATGCTCTATCGCTTTGCGCAAGCGGCCCCGCTGTTCGTCAAGGTGATTCCCGTCGAGTACGAGCGTGTCCTCAAGCTCATCGAGCACCATGAGGCCGCAGGGTCGACGCATGAGGAGGCGCTCGAGCTGGCGTTCGAAGCCGTCACGGGCGCAAAGGAGGTGAAGCGCCATGGGTAAGCCCGGCGCATTTCTGGCGCACGACCGCAAGACGCATGAGCTGCACCCCGTAGACGAGCGCGTCCGCGACTATCGCGAGCTCTACGTCGAGCTCGACGAGGGCGAACGCCGCATCCAGGCGAGCCGTTGCATGATGTGCGGCGTCCCCTTCTGCCAGACCGGGCACCCCTTCGGCCAAGCACGCTCGAGCGGCTGCCCCCTGCACAACCTGATCCCCGAATGGAACGATCTCGTCTGGCGCGGCCGCTGGGCGGAAGCCGCGAAGCGCCTCGCGCTCACCAGCCCGATGCCCGAGTTCACGAGCCGTGTATGTCCCGCCCCGTGCGAGGCGGCCTGCAACCTGGGATCGGTCGACGGGCAGCCCACGGCAATCCATGACACCGAACGCTCCATTTCCGATTGGGAGTGGACGCACGGAGGGCCCGCTGCGTTTGAGCGGCCCGCTGCCGATGCCCCGCGCATCGCCATCATCGGATCGGGGCCTGCCGGCCTCGCCTGCGCCTGGGAGCTCGCGCGCCGCGGGGCTCGCGTGACCGTGATCGAACGCGCTGATCGCCCAGGCGGCCTGCTTATGTACGGCATTCCCAACATGAAGCTGCCGAAGGAGGTCGTGGAGCGAAGGTGCGCCCTCATGACCGAACTCGGCATCTCCTTCATGTTGAACACCGATGCCGCCGACCCCGCCGTTGCGACGAAATTGACCGCCGACTTTGATGCCGTCGTGATCGCGACCGGCGCGGGCGCCGCACGCACGCTCAACGTCCCCGGCGCGCAGGCTGAGGGCGTCGTGCTCGCCGTGGATTACCTCACCGCGAGCACGCGCGCGGTCCTCGATGGCGGGGTGCCCATCATCGACGCGCGCGGATGCGACGTCGTGGTGATCGGTGGCGGCGATACGGGCAACGACTGCGTGGCAACCGCGATGCGTCAGGGCGCCGCGAGCGTGCGCCAGCTCGAGATCATGCCCGAACCGCCCGTGCGCCGCACGCCCGACAATCCGTGGCCGCAATGGCCAAACGTCAAGAAGACCGACTACGGGCAGCAAGAGGCGATCCATCTCGCAGGCAGCGAGATCCGCTGCTGGTCTGTCGATACCCTCAAGGTCCTGTCCGACAATGACGGCAAGACGCGCGGACTGCAGATTGTCGATGTCGATTGGTCCGAGGACGCGCCCACACGCATCCCTGGGACGCAGCGTGAGATCCCCGCACAGCTCATCTTGATCGCGTGCGGTTTCACAGGACCGCAGCGCGGAGCGTTCCAAGCGCTGGGCGCCGCGTTACCCGAGCCCGGCGACAGACGAACGCTGCCCATCATGAGCGAGAGTGCTCCACATCGATGCGCACATACGGGCGATGGGCTCGAGCCGGACGGCGGCGTGTGGGCGTGCGGCGATGCCCGAGGCGGCGCCTCGCTCGTCGTGAACGCCATCGCCGATGGCATCTCCTGTGCCCAGGAGCTCGCAGCGACCTGCGGTCTCTAGCACATGGCGGGATGGGGGCGCGCCCCATCCCGCCCCTCTTTCCGCCGTGTCGCCACGTTTGGGACAATTTGTTCAGATATGAAGGTTGCACACGGTAAACTGATATCGTTTGGTATTGTTTTTCGGAGCAGATGCCCAGTACGGGATCTCAGCATGGCCGAATCAGCCCGCCTAGGCCTCCCAGCAACCCGCTATTCCCGCCCGATGCTCGGGCAAAACCTTCATATCTGAACAAATTGTCCACTTTGGAGCCGCGCGACAAGGACGGCCCGACCGACAGCGGCCCATACCCCCATGCAATCGATAGGCATCGTCCACATATGTGCGGCTCGCTGCTGAATCGTGTCACCCCAACGCGGACCTTTCCGCTCGCCCCGTGAACAACGCGTTTCGGCATAGCCGGTAAACCGCCTCCCGTCGCCCACGGTGTATGATGCCTCCACCGCACCTTGCGCACCGAAAGGGGACGCCATGAGAGTCGACCAGATCTTCGCCGAGGCCCGCGCTGCGGGCACCCAGCCCGTCTCGTTTGAGATGTTCCCTCCCAAAGGCGAGCTCACGCTCGAGCGCGCCCGTGAGGTCGCAGGGGGCTTCGCGCCGCTTGCGCCCGATTTCGTGAGCGTCACCTACTCCGCCGGCGGCTCGGGCAACTCCGCTGCGACCGCACAGATCGCCCAGATGATCAGCTCGGAATTCAACATTCCCTCCGTGGCGCACCTTACCTGCATTTCGCTGACGCGCGAGACCCTGGCGGAGAAGATCATCGAGCTCATGGACGCGGGCATCGAAAACGTGCTGGCCCTTCGCGGCGACCTGCCGGCCGGCATGAGCGAGGCCGAGGCGGAAGACATCGCCTTCCCCTATGCCAAGGACCTTGTTCCGGCGCTCGTGGACGCCGGCTTCTGCGTGGGAGGCGCCGCCTATCCCGAGGGGCACCTCACCTGCGACGACCTGCCGACCTCCGTCAAGCACCTGCGGCAAAAGCAGGACGCCGGCGCAAGCTTCTTCGTCACGCAGCTCTTCTTTGACAACGAGTACTTCTACCGCTTCCGCGAGCTCGCCGATGCGGCCGGCATCACCGTCCCCATCACGGCGGGCATCATGCCCTTCACGAGCAAGCAGCAGATCACGCGCATGGTGTTCACCTGCGCGGCATCGCTGCCCGCGCCCGTCATCAAGATTCTTGCGCGCTACGAAGACGATCCGGCGAGCCTGCGCGAGGCGGGCATCGAATACGCCTGCCGCCAGCTTGAGGACCTCGCTGCCCATGGCGCCGAAGGCCTGCACGTGTACACCATGAACCGCGCCGACGTCGCGAGCGCCGCCATGCAGGCCCTGCGCCGCTAAAGCATCCGATCAGAAGCGAAACCGACGTGGATCACGAGCTCGAAAGCCCTGTCCTCTACCGCCCCGCACCAGGCGACGCCCCTCGAATCGATCGCTCCGAGATGCTTCGCTACCTGGGTTACGCGGGCCAGCGCATAGACGATGAGCTGACCGCGCGCATCGAGCGGACGGCGACCGATCTTGAGCGGTCGGTCGTCCCACGCGGCGCGCGCCGCGTCTTCGCCGTCGACGCAACGGCCCGCGATGCCCAGGGGGATCCCTGCATCCGCCTCGTGGGCACCGCTGTCGAGCTGCGCGGGACCGATATCTTCCGTCACCTGAAGGATGCCCGGCTCTGCGCCGTGACCGCCTGCACCCTCGGGATGGAAAACGAGCGGAAGCTCCGCGCGTTGAGCAGCCAACATCCGCTCGACGCGGCGCTGTACGACGCCGCGTCGTCTGCCTACATCGAAGCGGCGGTCGAAGCCATGGAGCGCGATGCCGTGCGTGCCGCAGAAGCGCACGGCATGTCTGCCAACTGGCGCTTCTCGCCCGGATACGGCGACTGCCCGCTCGACGCGCAGCCGGCGCTCGTCGCCGCCCTCAACGCGACGCGCCTCATCGGGCTCACCGTCACCGACCGGGATCTCTTGCTGCCGACCAAAAGCGTCACGGCGCTCACCGGCCTGTTCGATGGAAAGGCCTCGTCCGCACACGATCGCCCCTCCTGCGCGACCTGCCGCCTCCACGACGCCTGCCCCTTCCGGGAGCGCAACACCACCTGCCATCCCGCACTATGATGGAACCTTAAGACACGGGCATTCCCCACGCTGAGAAGGACCGCCATGGACTACACGCTCGACTCAACAGCTCCCGTAACCGCCGCGCTCGCAGCCGGCGACACCTATCGCCCACGCAGCCTTGATACGCTGCGCATCGCCGACGAGAAGCTGCGCCGCGCGCTGGAGGGCACGCGCCATCTTGTGCTCGACGGCGGCATGGGAACGATGCTGCAGGCAGCCGGCCTCGCCGCGGGAGAACTCCCCGAGCTGCTGTGCCTCACCGACCCCGACGCCATCACCTCGATCCACGCCGCCTATGTCGCCGCAGGCAGCGAGGTCGTGACCACCAATACGTTTGGAGCCAGTGCGCTCAAGCTCGGCGATGCCGCCACGGTCGAGGACGTGTTCGACGCGGCCGTGCGCTGTGCGCGCGCAAGCGGGGCTCGCTACGTGGCCGGCGACATCGGCCCGCTCGGTGCCCTGCTGCGCCCCATGGGCACGCTTTCATTCGACGAGGCGTACGAGCTGTTCGCACGCGAGGTGCGCGCCGGCGTTGCGGCGGGCGTCGACCTGTTCATCGTCGAGACCATGACCGATCTGGCAGAAATCAAGGCAGCCATCCTCGCCTGCCGCGAGAACTCCGACCTCCCCATCTTTGCAACCATGACCTTTGAGGAGGATGGCCGCACGTTTTTGGGCACGCCGCCCGAGGTCGCCGCCGTGACGCTTGATGCCCTGGGCGCCGACGTCGTGGGCGTCAACTGTTCGCTTGGCCCCGACGAGCTGCGCCCCTTCGTCGGTCGCATGCTTGCTGCGACCGATAAGCCCGTCATGGTGCAGGCAAACGCCGGGCTTCCGCACGTCGAGGGCGGCCGCACGGTCTACGACATCGCGCCTGAACCCTATGCGCAGGCCGTCGGGCACATGCTCGACGACGGCATCGGCATCGTCGGCGGATGCTGCGGCACCAACCCTGACTACATCCGCCTGCTCGCGGACATGGTCCGCGATCGAACGCCGCGCGAGCGTCACGGGGAGCCCGCGCTCACCGTCGCGAGCGCGCAGCGACTCGTGGCCCTTCCCACCGCAGGTCGCCATGTCGCCGTCATCGGAGAGCGCATCAACCCCACGGGCAAGAAGCGCCTGCAGCAGGCCCTGCGCGAGCAAGACCTCGACTACGTCGTGGGCCAGGGCATCAGCCAGCAGGAGCAGGGCGCCGACATCCTCGACGTCAACGTCGGCCTTCCCGACATCGATGAGGTGCGCACCATCGTGGATGTCTCCGAGCGTCTGTGCGCCGCCACGCTGCT
>CASEEY010000002.1 GCA_949287055.1 uncultured Collinsella sp. | reverse complement strand
CGCCGCGAAGCGATCGTCGCGCAAGCTCCTCAAACGCTTCGCGGCGGATGCCGGCCGGAGAGGGGGCGGACAGCACTCGCCGCTTGGGTCGGTCGATGACTCCAGACTTGGGTTCAGCATGAAGGCGCATTCAGGTTGCGATGGTTACGGACATGAAGGGTTGACATGGCGTTCAATCTTGAGATGAGGTTGGCGCGAGCCGATGAGGCGACGCGTGTGATGGAGATCCTCGAGGACGGTAAGCGCTCGATCGCCCGCTTCGGCATCGAGCAGTGGCAGCACGGCTATCCCGATTTGGCAGCCGTCGAGCGCGACATCGCCGCGGGCGCCTGCTACGTCGCCGCCGACGATACCGACCGCCCACTCGGATCGCTCGCGCTGCTCGGCGGCATCGATGCCGAGTACTGTCGCGCGCACGTCGGCTGGCTCACCGATAACCCCATCGCCGGCGAGGCGCCCTATCTGGCCATCCATCGCTGCGCCACCGCCGCCGAAGCGCTCGGACGCGGTGTCATGGGCTTCATGTTCGACCAAGCTGAGGCCATCGCGCGAGACGCCGGCAAGCAAAGCATCCGCATCGATACCCATCCGGGCAACCGTGCCATGCGCGCGTTCCTTGCCAAGCAGGGCTACGCCGAGCTCTCCGCCTTCGAACTCACGCAAAAAGGCGGCACCGAGACCGATCTGACCCGCATCGCTTACGAAAAGCTCGTATAGGCATCGGGCGGGCGCTCAGCTCCCCTACTCGTGCTTACCGTGGGAGTTGCGCCAGATCTCGCGGCCGAGGGCCAGCGCGAGCACGAGCGCGGATAGGTACCCCAAAAACCCGATGACCGGAATGCCGAAGATGACCGGTTCGATCTTGGCGTAGTACACCACCGACGAACCGATGAACAGGCCCGCGATCACGATGGCCATGGACATGCGGTCCACGATGCCGCCCACGCGGCGCAAGACGCGCTCGCTGCCGAGCACCTGCGTGTTGATCTTGAGCTGGCCGCGCGTGAGCATACGCGAGGCGAGCCCCAGCTGGTCGGCTGCCTCGAGCAGGCCCTTTGCCGCCCGCACCGAGGCATGGGCCATCTCGCCCGCGGTATCCGCCGCGCGTGCAAACGAACTCTTCTCGTTTTTGATATGGGCGGAGATGATCTCGACCATGTTCACGTCGGGCATGTACTCGGAAAGCAGGCCCTCGAGCGTCACCATGCCGCGGGCGAACATCGTCACCACGCTCGGCAGCTCGACGTCGTTTTTGCGCGCCAAACTCACCAGCGAGGTCAAGAACTCGCCGATATCGAGATCCTTCAAGTCCAAGCCGGCGAAATCGGCGACGATGAAGTCGAGGTCCGACAGAAACGTCGAATGGTCGAGCTCCGAGGAGTCACCGCGCGTCACCGCGAAACGCATGAGCGAATCTTTGAGTTTGGGAACGTCGTTTTCGGCCACGGAGAAGATGATGTCCTTCACGATCGAGCGATCATGGTTGGACATGCGCCCGACCATACCCAAGTCGATGAAGTAGATGACGTTCTCCTTGCAGATGATGTTGCCCGCATGCGGGTCGGCGTGGAAAAAGCCGTCGTCGAGCACCTGCGTGGAATAGTCCTCCACGATGCGGGCGCCGAGCTTCTCCAAGTCGTAGCCAGCCGCAACGAGCGCCTCGGGATCGGCGATGGAGATGCCGTCGACGTAGTCCATGACGACGATGTGCTCGGTGCACAGCTCCTGATACGAGCGCGGGCACGAAATCCCTCGCGTATCCTTATGGAACTCATGGAAGTCGCTCAGGTTGCGCGCCTCCATGATGAAGTTGGTCTCCTCGCGGAAGGACTGCCACAGCTCCTCGACGACCCCGTGTAGGTCCACGAACTGGTCGGTCTTGACGAAGCGCGACGCGGTCCGCACGATCGACCGCATGATGTCGATGTCCTGCGCCATCACCTGCTGGGCACCGGGGCGCTGGACCTTGATGGCCACCTCCTCGCCCGAAAGCAGGCGCGCACGGTGGACCTGCGCGAGCGAGGCGCTGCCGAGCGGCTTGCGATCGATCCACTCGAACACCTCGGATACCTTGCGGCCGTACTCGGCCTCGAGGCAGTCGCGGATGACCCAAAACGGCACGGGTTCCACGTCGGTGCGCAACCGACGCAGCTCGTCGCAGAAGCGCTGGGGCAAGATCTCGGACCGGTTGGCCAGGATCTGCCCCATCTTGACGAACATGGGGCCGAGTTCCTCGAGCATGCGGCGCAAGCGCACCGGCGTCAGGTCGTGCCACGCCTCGTACTTGCGCACGATGGCGAAGATCTCCGCGATGCGCTTGCGGCGGCCCTTCGCCGTGAGCTGGTACTCCTCGGTGGGAGCCATGACCTCGGGCTCGTCCGGAACGACGTCTTTGGCGCGCGGACGACGATGAAGGCCATGCGCGATGAGCTCCTCCTCGTTGTCGAAGACGAGCGTGTCATCGGGGTCGAGTCGATCGCGGCGCGTGCTGTTCGGGGTATCGGCTGCCATGGTTCGATGCTACTCGGCCGTCTGCTCGTCCTCGGCGACGGGCTCGGCGTCGGCGTCGGCCTCGACCTCGACAGCTTCCACCTTGACGCTGACCGTCGCGTCGTCGACCTTGCTCACGAGCTCGGTCACATGGTTCACGAACTCACTGCGCTCGGCGGCGGTCATGGGGCGGACACGGGCCAAGATCAGCTCGTCCAGGATACGCTCGGCGACGGACTCGCCCTGGTTGCTCAAACGGTCGGTCACGTCGCTGAACATGCCGCCGGCACGCTCGAACACATCGGACATCGAGCGGGCGAAATCCGGCGTCTCGGCATCGGCACGGACCTCCTCGCCCTTGGCGGAAAGGCTGTCGAGCACTTCCTTGCCCTTCTCGGCGGTGAGCGCCGCGGCGCCGAAACCGATGTTGACCATGTTGTTGACGATCTTCTCGAAAGACGTGGCCATCGCTTGCTCCTTAGAACGAGGGTTGCAGACAACATTTCTACCCTTGTACCCACATCCTAGCATGTCGCTCCCGATGGCGCCGACATGCACCGAGGGGCTCAGGCGGCACGGCCCGAGCCCCTCGGAATCAAAGACGCGTCAAGCGACAGCTCTAATTGTCCGACATCGAGAAGGCGTTTTTCATCGCAAGGCTCGTGGTGTGCAGCACGCGACCGAGCAGCGCGTCGGTCTCGCGTCGCAGATCGTCGGCCATGCGCTGGTTGGCGTCTGCGAGGGCGACGGGCACCTCGGAGGCGGGCAGGTCCGCCACGGCGGCATCGGTCTCGCGCAGCATCCGATGGGCAAGGGAGCCCATCTTGAGCTGATAGCGGTCGATATGCGCCGCGTTGTCGTGGAAGCGGGCGTCGGCGAGCGCGCCGATGATGCGGTTCTCCCAGTAGAAGCTCTCGCTCGTCACGCGATCCGTCGTGTTCTCAAGGTACGCGGGCATCGCATCCACGTTCGCGTAGAGCGGCACGAGCGCGTTGAACGGGTTGGAACCGAACGCCATCCACTGGATGCAGGCGTGCTCCGGTGCGACATAGGGGCGAATCTGCAGCACGGCGAGCTGGCCGTTGCGATTGATGCCGATCGGACGGTACGCGTTGCGCGACGCCTCGGTACCGCGCCGTCCATAGCAATCGTAGGGCGTGCCCTGATAGTGGGCGGACAGCACGTACTTGACGTCCTCGATGGTCACCTTCCGCTCGGGCACGCGACTCCAGGGGATATCGTCGGACTCGGGGCCGTAGGCGGCGTGCGGGCCGTCCCATCCGTCGTGCGGGTTCAGGCAGCGCTGCATGTACCAGGCACGCGGCGTGTTGTACACGTGATCGGAGTCGGAATGCGAACCGAAGGCCTCGCGCGGATTGAAGATATCCCCCGCGAGCAGGCTCGTCCGCACGTCCTCGATTAGCTCCTCGAACTCATCGAAGTATTCCTGATCCTCTTCGTCGTCGTACGCGTCTGCAGGCGCACCCGCGTACAGCTCATCGAGGACGCCGTCGATCGCATCGCCGCGGTACATCGTGAGATCGAGATGGTTCTCCTCCATCCACGTGCGCAGATCGGCGCTCGCCATATGCTCGACCTGCTCGCCCTCGGCATCCGCCAGGTCGAAGTAATCGATGCCCAGCTGATTAGGCATGGTCACGTATGCGTCATCGGGCACGCGCTTGGCGATCCAATGGTGCCCGCCGATAGTCTCGAGCCACCAGATCTCATCCGCGTCGGAAAACGCGATGCCGTTCATCTCGTAGGTACCGTACTGCTCGAGCAGGGCGCCCAGACGCTCGACGCCCTCGCGGGCAGAGCGGATATAGGGCAGCACGACGGTCACGAAGTCCTCTTCGCCCAAGCCGCCGGGGCGAGCGGGGACATAGCCCTCCTCTCCCTCCTTGCCCTGGGCGGGAATGTACTCCACGAGCGGATCGGCGCCCAGCACGCGCTCGTTGCTCGTGATGGTCTCGGTGGCGGACATGCCCACATTCGCGGTATTGAAACCGGCGGCGGCCCAGATGCCGTGACCGGGCAGGGCATCGGGCACGCTCGTGTAGCGCATGGGGTCGTCAGGGAGCTCGATGGTCAGGTGCGTCTCGACGCTCGTGTAGGTACGCGGCTGGTCCTCTGGCTTGATCACGGCCATCCGCTTGGGCTCGAACTGCCCGCCAGGGGAATCCTCGTTGCGCGCCACGATCGTCGACCCGTCATAGCTCGCGTTCTTGCCCACCAGAATCGTCGTGCAGGGCATGCGCTCCTCCTTCTCGCATCGCGCCCAAGGCGCACCGATAAGACGTCAGCCCTCAGTGTACCCATTCAGCGCGAAGCGCGCCGAACATTCCAACCAAACCCTCCAGCCAGAGCACCCCACGTGGGCCCATCGGCCTTCGAGCCGCAAAACGGGCGGCGAGCAAATCCGCTTTGGAAAACGGAAGGCCCTCACCCTCCCGAGCGATTCCACAGCAAAGCGAGGACCAGCGAGGGAGGGTGAGGGCCTTCCGTTTTCCAAAGCGAAGTGCGCTTACAGCCCGTTTTGCAGCTTCGCGGCCAGGACCACGTTGCTCATCAACATGGCGCGCGTCATGGGGCCGACGCCGCCGGGCACCGGGGTGATGGCACCGGCGACGGGTTCAGCCGAATCGAAGTCGACGTCGCCGCAGAGCTTGCCGTTCTCGTCGCGGTCCATACCCACGTCGATGACCGTGGCGCCCGGCTTCAGCCACGTGCCCTTGATCATCTTCGGCACGCCGCAGGCCGCCACCAGGATGTCGGCGCTCTGGCAGATGCGCGCAAGCTCATGCGGATCGGTGCGGGAATGGGCCACCGAGATCGTCGCATGGCGCGCGAGCAGCATGAGGCTCATGGGCTTGCCCACGATCGAGGAGCGACCGACGATCACGGCGTTCTTGCCCGCCGGGTCGATGCCGTACTCGTCGAGCATCTCCATGATGCCCGCCGGCGTGCAGGGGCGAAGGCCCGGTAGGCCGCGCACGAGACGACCCATGTTCATCGGATGGAAGCCATCGACGTCCTTGTCCGGGTCGATGGCAGCCACGACCTCCTCGGTGTCGAGGTGTGCCGGCAGCGGCATCTGCACGAGGATGCCCGCGACCTCGGGGTCCTCGTTCAGGCGGCAGACGAGCTCCATGAGCTCATCCTGCGAGGTCTCGGCAGGCAGCTTGTAATCGAAGGAGCGGATGCCGCATTGCTCGCAGTCGCGCAGCTTGGAGCGGACATAGGTGGCCGACGCCTGGTCGTCGCCCACGAGGACCACCGCAAGACCGCATGAGATGCCCTGCTCGGCCAGCGCTGCCACATCGGCCGCGGCGCGCTCGCGCACCTTTGCCGCCAACGCCTTGCCATCGATAATCGTCGCCATGCCGCCGTTCCCTTCCAAAAGTCCTTTGATTCGTACAGGCTACTACAAAACCGCCGATACGGCGCCAATCGTAACAAGAAAGAGCCCGCGTCGCCGCCTCCCTATTCAACGGAACGCCAGCTCGACCTGCACGTTCGAAAAGATTCGGCAGAGCGACCCCATCCATCTTGATAAAAGGTTTACCCGGTCGGTTGTGACAGGTTTCTGGCGAATTCTGTCACAACCGACCGGGTAAACCTTTTACCGCCGTGCGCAAGGGGCACGCGGCGGCATGGCGGACTACGAGAAGCTCGCGCAGGCTTTGCCTCCGTGCGCGAGGGACACGCGGGAATCGAGCTGCCTGCCTGCGCGCCGCAAGAGCGAGACGCCGGCCGTCACCGCCGCAAAAAACAGCCCGCGCCCCATAAGAGACACGGGCTGCAAAGCACGCCGGTCGAGATAGCCCGAAAGCCTAGAACAGGCCGGTGATCACGCCGTTGTCGTCGACGTCGATGTTCTCGGCGGCCGGCACCTTGGGCAGGCCCGGCATGGTGAGGACCTGACCGGTGAGCGCGACCACGAAGTGCGCGCCGGCGGACACCTTCACCTCGCGCACCGTGATGCGGAAGCCCGTCGGCGCGCCGAGGACCTTGTCTTGATCGGTAAACGAGTACTGGGTCTTGGCGATGCACACGGGCAGATTGCCGAAACCGTTCTCGCGCAGCTGCGCGATCTGCTTCTTGGCTGCCGGGGTGAAGTCGACGCCGTCGGCGTGGTAGATCTTGGTGGCCACGGCCTCGATGGCCTCGGCGATGTCGGTGCCGTCCTCATAGGAGTAGCGGAAGTCGTTGGGCTCGTTCACCAGGCGCATGACCTCGTCGGCGAGCTCGAGCGCGCCCTCGCCGCCCTTGGCCCAGACCTCGGACAGCTTGACGTTCACGCCGAGCTTCTTGCACTCGTCCTCGATGAGCGCGAGCTCCGCCTCGGTGTCGGACGGGAAGCGGTTGATGGCCACGACGCACGGCAGGCCGTAGACATCCTGGATGTTGCCCACATGGCGCAGCAGGTTGGGCAGGCCGGCGCGCAGAGCGTCAAGGTTCTCCTCGTTAAGGTCAGCCTTGGCCACGCCGCCGTTGTACTTAAGGGCGCGGGCGGTGGCGACGATGACGACGGCATCGGGCCTGAGGCCGGTCATGCGGCACTTGATATCGAGGAACTTCTCGGCACCCAGGTCGGCGCCGAAGCCCGCTTCGGTGATGGCGATGTCGCCGAAACGCATGGCCATACGGGTGGCCATGATGGAGTTGCAGCCGTGCGCGATGTTGGCGAAGGGACCGCCGTGCACGAACGCGGGGGTGTGCTCGAGCGTCTGCACGAGGTTGGGCTTCAACGCGTCCTTGAGCAGGGCGGCCATGGCGCCCTGGGCCTTGAGCTCGGCGGCGCGCACGGGACGCCCGTCGTAGGTGTAGCCGACCACGATCTCGCCCAGGCGGTTCTTAAGGTCGGTGACCGACGTGGACAGGCAGAAGATCGCCATGATCTCGGAGGCGACGGTGATGTCGAAGCCGTCCTCGCGCGGCACGCCCTGCGCGCGGCCACCCAGGCCGTCCACGATGTGGCGCAGTTGGCGGTCGTTCATGTCCACAGCGCGCTTCCAGGTGATGCGCTTAGGGTCGATACCCAGGGCGTTACCCTGCTGGATGTGGTTATCGAGCATGGCTGCGAGCAGGTTGTTCGCCGCGCCGATGGCGTGGAAGTCACCCGTGAAGTGCAGGTTGATGTCCTCCATGGGAATAACCTGGGCCCAGCCGCCGCCCGCGGCGCCGCCCTTCACGCCGAACACCGGGCCGAGCGAAGGCTCGCGCAGCGCAACGGTGCTCTTGATACCGCGACGGCGCAGACCGTCAGCGAGGCCGATGGTGGTCGTGGTCTTGCCCTCGCCCGCGGGCGTGGGGTTGATGGCCGTCACGAGGACGAGCTTGGCGGCATGATCGGTCGGCTCACTCAGCAGCGAGTAGTCGACTTTCGCCTTGTCGTAACCGTACGGGATCAGGTACTTCTCGTCGACGCCGGCATTCCGGGCGACCTCGGTGATGGGCAAGGGCTTGACGGAATGTGCGATCTCGATGTCTGTCATCATGGCGAACCTCCCAAACGCGCATGGCAAAACAGACCTTTAGCATACAACGAATAAGGCCGGTCGCGGGGATATCGTCCGCGACCGGCTCGAAAGGCCATCTATGCAAACGGCGCGAAACCTCGAGACGCCCCGTCCGCACGACACCTTCACATTCCACCGCAGCCTACGCGTTGGTCGGCGGCTCCATACCGAGGTGATCGAAGGCCACCGGCGTCGCGACGCGCCCCTGCGGTGTGCGCACGATGAGACCGCGCTGCAGCAGATAGGGCTCGTACACATCCTCGAGCGTGTTGGGGTCCTCGCCCACTGCGCTCGCCAGCGTCGTGAGTCCGACAGGACGACCGCGGAAGGTCTTGACGAGCGTCTCGAGGATGCGGATGTCCATCCAGTCGAGACCGAGCTCGTCGATCTCGAAGAACTCGAGCGCCTCGCGCGCGATGCCGTATTCGATCGGGCCGCTACCCCGCACCTGCGCGTAGTCGCGCACGCGCTTGAGCAGGCGGTTGGCCAGACGAGGCGTACCACGGGACCGGGAGGCGATCTCGCGCGCCGAATCGCGGTCGATCTGCACGCCCAGGATCGTCGCGGAGCGAATCACGATCTCCGCCAGGTCCTCGATGGAGTAGTAATCGAGGCGGAACGAGATGCCGAAGCGGTCGCGCAGAGGACCGGTGAGCATGCCCGAGCGCGTCGTGGCGCCCACGAGCGTGAAGCGCGGGATGTCGAGGCGAATCGAGCGCGCAGCCGGACCCTTGCCGATCACGATGTCGAGCGCGAAATCCTCCATCGCCGGATAGAGAATCTCCTCGACCGAACGGTTGAGGCGATGGATCTCATCGATGAAGAGCACGTCGCCGGGCTGAAGGTTCGTAAGGATCGCGGCGAGGTCGCCGGTGCGCGCGATGGCCGGACCGGACGTCGTCTTGATCTGAGCGCCCATCTCGTTGGCGACAACGGCGGCGAGCGTCGTCTTGCCCAGGCCCGGAGGGCCGGAGAAGATCACGTGATCGAGGCACTCGCCACGACTCTGCGCCGCCTGGATCAGGATGCGCAGGCTCTGGCGGATATGATCTTGGCCGCAATAGTCATCCAAGCGCTGCGGGCGCAACGTCCGCTCGACGTCGAGGTCCTCGGAGGTCAGGTCGCCGGTGACGAAGCGGTCCGTCTCGTGGCCGGAACCCGGTGCGGGGCGATGCGTGCGGGTGGCATCCGCCCACAGGTCGACCGAATCATCTGCTTCCCACATCATGCATCCATCCCGAGTCGCTTAAGCGCCGCGGCAAGCAGCTCCTCGACGCGCATACCGCTCCCATCATACCCGTCGAGCGCCAGCTCCGCCTCCTGCGGACTGAAGCCCATGGAGAGCAGCGCCGTGCGGGCATCGTCCAGCGCGGAGGGCGCAGGCGCTGCGGCCAGGGGAAGCTGACCGGCAGCGGGAACGTCCGCGGCAAGCAGGCCGTGGTCTTTGGCGAACACGCTCTTCAGCTCAAGGATGAGGCGCTGGGCGGTCTTCTTGCCCACGCCGGGCACCTTCGCCATGCCCTTATCATCATCTGCCATCACCACGGTATAGAGCTGGGACACGGTAAACGTGGAGAGGACGGCGAGCGCCAGGCGCGGTCCCACGCCCGATACGGCGACAAGGCGATCGAACATCGTCCGTTCCTCCTTGGTGGAGAACCCGAACAGCGTCATCGCGTCCTCGCGCACCTGCAGGCGGCAAAACAGCCGGCAGTCGCCCCCGAGCGCGGGGAGCGATGCGGCCGTCGTGCCGGAGATGCCGACCTCGAAGCCGACACCGCCGACATCGAGAACGGCGACACTCGGCGTGGCCTCTACCAGTGTTCCATGGAGCAAGGTGATCATCAGTAGCCGTTTCCTCTCCTCTGGACGAACGCGCCCCCGCTCAGCGCCCCGGTGCGTCGCAGGTGGGCATGGCAGATCGCGCACGCAAGCGCGTCGGCGGCATGGTCGGGACGCGGGTCGTGATCGAGGCGCAAAAGGTTGCGCACCATGTAGATGACCTGCCCTTTGTCTGCCGCGCCCGTGCCCACCACGGACTGCTTGATCTGCATGGGCGTGTACTCGCCCACCTCGACGCCCGCCAGGGACACAGCGACCAGCGCCGCGCCGCGCGCATGCGCCGTCGGGATGGCCGAGCGCGCGTTGGCGCCGAAATAGATGCTCTCAATCGCCGCCTCCTGGGGACGGTAGCGCTCGACCACCGCCGTCAGATCGTCGGCGATATGACGAAGGCGGACAGGCAGGTCGCTGCCGGCGGATGTCTGAATGCATCCATAGGCACGGCAGCGAACCTCGCCGCCGCGCTCCTCGACAATCCCCCATCCGGTATTCGCCAGGCCGGGATCTATGCCCAGGATGACCATGCAGCGCACCCCCTTCCGCCGATTTCGAACATTTGTTCTACTATATCAGGCGGGGTGCCGTCGCGCAAGCGCAGTGCGACGGCGACGCGGCGACTCAGTTTTGGGAGAAGTACGGGAAATGGACACCGCCATGGCCTGAAGTCGAAGAGCCCGGGAAGCCCGGCACATGCCCTTCCTCATGATGATCCGCATCCTCGGCGGCATGCGAGAGGGCCTCGCGCAGCTGGCTCTCGAAGCGCTCGGCGCTCTCGCGCATCCGCCGCTGCCCCTCCTCGCTCGCAAGCTCGGCCTGCTGCTCGGGCGTGAGCCCAAGCAGGTTGCCCAGCAGGTTCATGATCTCGCCCCGCACGCGCTCGCCGTACTCTGCGCCGCGCGACTCGAAGCGCTCGAGCTCGCCCTCGACCAGGTCGGACACGCGCTCGGCGGCAGCACCCCCGCGCCCCAAGTCGGACCATCCGAGCGACACCGGCCACAGACGCTCCGGAAATGCGCGCGCCGACACGATCGGCGCCATGGGAAGCGACCTGCGGTACCCCTCCCCCTGGCGAATCAGCAGCAACACGAGCGCAGCGGCAGCGCCGTTGCTGCGCGCGGCGGGCAGGTCGTCCAACACCGCGTTGCGATCGACATGGCCCTCGATGATGCCGTCGAGCTGCGCCGGCTCGAGTTCGGCGAACAGCGCGGCGGCTGCGGCGGCACGCTCCGGCTCGTCCTCGAACGCAGACAGCGCCGCGGAGCAGATGGCCTCCATGCGCTCCTCGACGGCGGCCAGCGAGACCGTCTCGAGGGGAATCGCGGCCGAGCGACGGTTGCGATACCGGGCCAAAAACTCAAGCTCCGTCAGGTACACGTCGCCAAAGGGCGCGCAGAGCGTCCGAGGCGTGCTGGCGGAGAGCAGCGCCTCGGGAATGAGGGCGGCATCGGTCTTCGTCACGGGCGACAGCACGCACGCGCCGAGTTCATGGGCGACATCGGCCAGATAGATGGCATCGATACCGACGCGCAGCCGGCCCGCATCGCGCGCGGGCACGTCTCGGTCCATCCAGCGCGAAACATCACCCTGGTCGCGCTCGACCAGCTGAATGTTCAGGTTTGCCGCAAGTGCGCGAATCCGCTCGACGCGGTCGCACTCAAGCGCCTCCTGGCGCGGGGTAAACACGTCGGAGCGCGCGAATTCGATGCCGACGACGTTACGGGACCCCAGCGCGTCGACGGCGAGCGCGGCGAGCAACGAGGTGGGCAGATCGCCCTCGAGGGGCACGACGGCACGGGCAAAGCCGCGCGCGGTCACCGTATCGCGAACATGGATACGCAGAGCCTCCCAGAGCCACTCCTCACGGTTGAACCGGGGCAGCTCGTATTGGTCGATGCCCGGCGCCATCACGCCGCGGCACACGTCTTGGATCAGCAGGCCCTCCTCAAAGCAGGGCGCTGCGGCGACGACGCGGCCGCCGTCGTCCATCACGAACGAACCGCCCGTGAAGACCGTCTCGTCGAACCCGCCGATCGGCGCCATGCAGGCGAGCCATACCCCGCTTCGCGCGACGTCGTCGCTAAAATGCCCGTCGGCCACCGACGCAACGGCGCTGGTCTGCTCGCAGGTCGCATCGAAACCGCTTGCCTGGAAGTAGACGAGCACGTCGCAGCCGCGCGGAACCTGGGTGATATCGCGGGCGAAATCGAAGGTGACGGCGATGCGGGTACCCGCGACCTCGAAGACAGCGGGCTCCCACGAGGCGGCGTCGGCGCGGCCGAGGCGCTCCGCCATCATGGCGCGCAGCGGAATCACGCGCCCCTCGCGAATCAGGAAGCACTCCATGAGGGGAACCTGGTCGATCGAGATGACGGCGGGAACGAGACATGCGATCTGCGAGGCCTCGACGCGCACCGCGAGCTCGCGCAGATGCACCACGAGGTCGTGCTCGTAGTTGGCGTAATCGATCAGCGTCGTGGGCTGCACGCCCGCGAACAGGGGCGCAGGCGTGCACAGCAGCTGCGCGCCGCCCGCGGCGGCAAGCGCCGCCTGGTCGGCGATGCGGGAGCAGATGCCCTCAATGTCGCCGAGGCGCATATCGATCTGCGCAAGCGCCAGTTTCATCAAAGCGTCCCTTCGGTCGTTCGTCTTCCAGACATGATACCCTTCCCGCCCCCTACCTCGCGCGCAAACGGAGACGCGCAAACAGGAGGGTCGCCCGCATCGAGCGGACGACCCTCCCTACGGACGGCTTTTCGGGCTCCCTAGAACTTGGCGCTCCACAGCCCGTGCAGGTTGCAGTAGGCATAGACGGTGCCGGACTTCGCGACGACCGGGAAGAAGGTCACCGGCTTCTGCCCGGGCTTGAAGTGATGGACCTCGAGACGGTCCTCGGTCTCGAGCGCAACCCACTCGATGTAGTGCGCTTCCTCCATGGGATGCTCCACCTCGCCCACCTGAACGTGGATGACGCGGCCGTCACGCTGAAGCTCGACGGCGGGCACGTGCTTCTCGATCGCGGCGTCGACGGTGTTGGCCTCGATAGCCTCGAACCCTGCGGGCACGGACCCGCCGCTCAAAGCCGTCAGGATGGTGCCGTTCTCGTCTTTATAAAAGATAGCCATGGGCGCTCCTTACGCTGTTATCGATATCAGACACCACCCTATTATGCCCAACGCCGAACATTGCATACACGGGGCGTTCAGATACAGAATGCACCGCGTAACGCTATTTGACGGTGAGGACCGGGACGTCGACGGAGCGCAGGACGCCGAAGCTCACGCTGCCGAGCATGCCGCGCAGGGCGCCCAGGCCGCGGCGACCCATGACGACCAGGTCGATGCCGTGCGACGTCACGTACTCGGCGATGCCGTCGACGGCGGACCCGGCAAGGATCGCGGCCACCTCGACCTTGCATGCGGCATCATCGCGCGCACCCTCCACCACGCGCTCCATATCGTTGCGCGTGCGCTGGACGATCGAGCTGATCATCGCATCGTAGCCTTCCATGCTGCCGGAGTTGAAGGGGTCGTCGAAGGCCCCTCCGGCAAGCGTGGGAACCGGAACCGCCCCCGTCGACACAATCGTCACCACGTGAACCGTGGCATCGGGGTTGTCCCCCACCATGCCAAATGCGGCATGCAGCGCGCTGTTGGCATGCTCGGACTCATCGTAGGGGACCATAACGTTTTTGAACAACATGGCCTGCTCCTTTCCGATGGCGGTTGGACTTAGTGCGTATATACCCGTACGCGACGCCATGCGGCAGGGCCGCGGGTACAACAGTCAAACGGAATGAAAGGGCAGGTGAGCGGATACGGACAAGCCTCAGTACCGACCGCGCAGCGAGTACCAGCCGTCGCGCTCGTCGACCGCGAGCGGCACCCCGAACAGCTCGCTCATGGTCGCGCTGTCGAGCAGCTCCTCCTTGGGACCGTCGGCGAAGACCTCCGCATCGCGGATGAGCAGCACGCGGCCGATCGCCGGGATGATGTCCTCGGGGTAATGCGTGACGAGGACCACCGAGCGGCCCTCGTCGGCAAGCATGCGCATCGTGTCGCGCACATGGTACATGCCCTGCGGGTCGAGGCCCGTGCAGGGCTCGTCGAAGATGAGCACCCGCGGATCGCTCATGAGCTCGCGCGCCACGAGCACGCGGCGCACCTGACCGGTCGAAAGCGTCATGATATCGCGGTCGGCAAGCTCGCCGATCCCCAAGCGCACGAGGGCGTCGAGGGCGCGGGCGCGCACGTCGGCGGTCGCCTCGACGTGGCGCGGAAGGCCGAGCGTGCCGAACAGGCCGCCGCACACGATGTCGGTGACCGGCAGGTGCACGCGGACCTGGTCTTGCATCGTGGCGCTCACGATGCCGAGCGCCTGCTTGATGTCGGAGAGCAGCGGGCGCGCCTGCCCGCGGAAGCGCACCGGCGGCTCGTCGCGGTGAAGCGGAAACACCTCGCGGGTGAGCAGCTGGATGAACGTCGATTTCCCGGCGCCGTTGGGACCGAGCAGAGCGACGTGTTCGCCCTCGGCCAGATCGAAGCGGTCCACGTGCAGAATCGTGCGGCCGGCACGGACCACCTGTGCGTCGCGCAGCGAGAACAGCGGCGGGGTCGTTGTTGCCAAGATATCCTCGATTCCCCGATACCAATGCCCACGGTATCGTCACCCTCGTTTTTTGCTACGATACTTTACCATGCAAAAGCACGACGGCACACGGGAAAGAAGGCGCACCATGGCAGACATGCTCACGCTCGACGCGTTCGAGGAGGCCTCCGAGAAGGTCCGGGAGGTCACGCAGAAGACGGAGCTCGTCGAGAGCCCCCACTTCTCGCAGGCGACCGGCAACCGGGTGTACCTCAAGCCCGAGAACATGCAGCGCACCGGCGCCTACAAGGTGCGCGGCGCGTACTACAAGATCTCGACCCTCACGCCCGAGGAGCTCGGCCGCGGCATCATCACCGCGAGCGCCGGCAACCACGCGCAGGGCGTCGCCTTCGCCGCGACGCGCGCGGGCGCCAAGTCGGTCGTCGTCATGCCCACGACCACGCCGCTCATCAAGGTGGAGCGCACCAAGGGCTACGGTGCCGAGGTCATCCTGCACGGCGACGTGTACGACGAAGCGTGCGAGCACGCCATGCGCCTTGCCGAGGAGCGGGGCTACACCTTCATCCACCCCTTCAACGACCCGATCGTCTCCACCGGCCAGGGCACCATCGCCATGGAGATCGTCCAGGAGCTGCCGCTCGTCGACACGATCTTGGTCCCCGTGGGCGGCGGCGGCCTTGCCTGCGGCGTCGCCACCTTCGCCAAGCTGTACAACCCCAAGATCCGCGTCATCGGCGTGGAGCCCGCCGGCGCCCCCTCGCTCACCGCCGCGCTCGAGGCGGGGCATCCGGTGAAGATCCCCGCCGCCAACACCATCGCCGACGGCACGGCGGTGCTCGAGGTCGGCGACAAGGTCTTCCCCTACCTGCAGCAGAACCTCGACGACGTCATCTGCATCCCTGACGACGAGCTCATCGTGGCGTTCCTCGACATGGTGGAGAACCACAAGATGATCGTCGAGAACTCGGGCCTGCTCACCGTGGCTGCCTTGAAGCACCTGCCCGCCGAGAACCGCCGCATCGTCTCGATCCTGTCGGGCGGCAACATGGACGTCATCACCATGAGCTCGGTGGTGCAGCACGGCCTGATCCAGCGCGACCGCATCTTCACGGTGAGTGTGCTTCTGCCCGACCGCCCGGGAATGCTCGTGCGCGTGGCCAATGCCATCGCCGAGCAGAACGGCAACGTCATCAAACTCGAGCACAACCAGTTCGTGAGCACGAACCGCAACGCGGCGGTGGAGCTGCGCGTGACCATCGAGGCCTACGGCACCGCGCACAAAGAGCAGATCATCGAGGCCCTCCGCGCAGCCGGCTTCGAGCCCCAGCTTTCGCAGACGATGCTCTAGCGACAAGATGGCGCCGTATCCCAAAAGGGACCAGGAGAAAAATGGGACATCTGGATATGCGCCCAGATGTCCCAATTATCTCCTGGCCCCTTTTGGGGCACTGGTGCCGCCAGGGCTCGTCAAGGCCGCTAGCCGGGCGATTTCGCGCTTTTGCCGAGTAAAGTGTTTCCTCTCGATAAACTCCTTGCGCAAATCCGCGGCACTATAGCATAGTGTAGCAACTTGAGGAAATGCGACGACAGGGCGAGTACCGGACGGACGCACCACAGCGAGCGGGCAGCGTGAGAACCCGCGGCGGACGGTCGGGAACATACCCTCGAGCAGCCAGGCCGAACACGGATGCGGCCCACGGGCGATCCCCGTGGCGCGCGTTCGCGAGTACGCCGAGCCGGAAAGCCCCCGTTACGGGCATCCCTGCAGGGTAGCTCCCTTGCCAGCGCATCTCCCAGCACACGACACTGCGAGAGCGAGGGGATCGGATGCAACTGCGAAGCGATGCCATCAAGAAGGGGCTGGCCAGAGCGCCCCACCGCAGCCTGCTCAAGGCTGACGGCCTTACCGACGAGGAGCTCGAGCGACCGCTCGTCGCGGTCGTCTCCGCCCAAAACGAGGTCATTCCCGGCCACATCCACCTGCAGCAGATCGCTGACGCCGTCAAGGCGGGCGTTCGCATGGCCGGCGGCACCCCGCTGCAGGTCAACACCATCGGCGTGTGCGACGGCATCGCCATGAACCACGAGGGTATGCGCTACAGCCTCACGAGCCGCGAGGTCATCGCCGACTCCGTGGAATGCGCCATCCAAGGCCACCAGTTCGACGCCATGGTCCTCATCCCCTCCTGCGACAAGATCGTGCCCGGCATGCTCATCGCCGCCGCGCGCCTGAACATCCCCACCATGCTCGTATCGGGCGGCCCCATGCTCGCCGGCCGCGACAAGAAGGGCTGCCAGACGGACCTGAACAGCCTGTTCGACGCCGTGGGTCAGGTGACCGCCGGCACCATGACGCCCGAGGAGTGCGCATGGCTCGAGAACACCGCCTGCCCCACCTGCGGCAGCTGCTCGGGCATGTTCACGGCCAACTCCATCTGCTGTCTGGCCGAGGCGCTCGGCCTGGCACTGCCCGGCAACGGCACCGTGCCGGCCGTCTATTCCGCGCGCATCCGCCTGGCCAAGCAGACGGGCATGAAGGTGATGGACCTCGTGCGCGACAACGTCTGCGCGCTCGATATCCTGAACGAGAAGTCCATCCGCAACGGCATGGTGCTCGACATGGCCTTCGGCGGCTCCACCAACACGATGCTGCACCTCACCGCCATCGCACACGCCGCGGGCTGCCCCGTGACCATGGACGACTGGGACCGCGTCTCCGATGAGACCCCCAACATCGTGCGCATCGCGCCGGCGGGCCCCCTGCACATCGAGGACCTGAACGCCGTGGGCGGCATCTCGGCCATCATGGGCGTGCTCGGCCGCGCCGGCCTGCTCGCCGGCGACGCGCTCACCTGCCACGGCACGGTGGACGAATGGGTTGCCGCCTGCCCCGAGCCCGACGGCGAGATCGTCCGCACGGTCGAGGGCGCCTACTCCCCCATCGGCGGCCTCAAGGTCATGCGCGGCAACCTCGCCCCCGATTGCGGCGTGGTCAAGCGCAGCGCCTGCTCGCCCGAGATGTACCGCCACTCCGGACCCGCCCGCGTCTTCGATTCCGAGGAGGCGGCCTGCGAGGCCATCTTCGGCGGCAAGATCAACTCCGGCGACGTCGTCGTCATCCGCTACGAGGGGCCGGCAGGCGGTCCGGGCATGCGCGAGATGCTCACACCCACCTCGGCCATCTGCGGCATGGGACTCGACCGCTCCGTGGCCCTCATCACCGACGGCCGCTTCTCCGGCGCGAGCAAGGGCCCGTGCATCGGCCACGTGAGCCCTGAAGCGGCAGCGGGCGGCCCGATCGCCCTTGTCCAGGAGGGCGACGTCATCGATATCGACATCGAGGCGGGCGCACTTGACGTACGCGTGAGCGACGAAGAGATGGCCGCGAGGCGCGCTGCCTGGCAGCCGCCTGCACCCAAGTACACCACCGGCGTGCTCTCGCGCTACGCGAAGCTCGTCACGAGCGCCGACAAGGGGGCGTACCTCTCATGACCGACACCAGCACCACCACGGCAGCCGTGCGCGCCGGAAGCCCGCGCACGCCCGATATGCCCGATGACATCCGTCAGCACGTCTGCACCGGCGCCGCCGCCGCGCGCCCCGCAACCGACATGAGCCGCGAGGCGCGCCTCGAGCGCAAGCGCCGCGCCATATCCGGCGAGCCCTTCGGCCCCGGCAGTCATACCGATAAAGAGGGCAAGACCATGACCGGCGCCCAGGCGATCATCGCCAGCCTCGAGGCGGAAGGCGTCGACACGGTCTTCGGCTACCCCGGCGGCCAGGCCATCAAGATGTACGACGCGCTGTACGACTCCACCAAGATCCGGCACATCCTCGCCCGCCACGAGCAGGGCGCGGTGCACGAGGCCGACGGCTACGCGCGCGCCACCGGCCGCGTGGGCGTGGTGCTCGTCACGAGCGGACCGGGCGCCACCAACACCGTCACCGGCATCGCCACCGCCTATATGGACTCCGTGCCGCTCGTGGTCATCTCCGGCCAGGTGACGCGCGGCGTCATCGGCACCGACGCCTTCCAGGAGGCCGATATCGTGGGCATCACCATGCCCGTGGTCAAGCACAGCTTCCTGCTGCAGTCCAACGACGACCTCACGCGCACGTTCCGCGAGGCGTTCTACATCGCCTCCACGGGACGTCCCGGCCCCGTGCTCATCGACATCCCGAGCGATTTGGCAGGCGAGGAGATGGTCTTCCACTATCCCGACAAGATCGATATCCCCAGCTACCGTCCCACCTACAAGGGCAACGCCAAGCAGGTCCGCCAGGCCGTGGAGCTCATCCGCACCTCCACGCGCCCGCTGCTCATGGTCGGCGGCGGCTGCGTGACGAGCCACGCCTGCGACGAGGTGGTCGAGCTCGCCGAGACCATGCAGATCCCCGTGGTCACCACGCTGATCGGCAAGGCGGCCATCCCCTGCTCCAACCCGCTGAACCTCGGCCCCGTGGGCATGCACGGCTCCAAGTACGCCAACATGGCCGTCACGGAGTGCAACCTCATCATCGCCGTGGGCGCGCGCTTCTCCGACCGCGTGACCGGCAAGATCACCGAGTTCGCCCCGCACGCCAAGGTCATCCACATCGACATCGACCCCGCCGAGATCGGCAAGGTCCGCGACCCGCAGGTGCCCATCGTGGGCGACGCGCGCGCGGTCGTCGCGGCCATCAACGAGCGCATCGCCAAGACCGGCGCCGAACCGGTGAGCGGCGAGTGGGTGAAGACCTGCTACGAGTGGCGCGAGCGCTGGCCGTTCTACACCACCGACTTCGCCGACTACCCCGACCGCATCGCACCCGAGATCGTGCTCGAGCGCCTCTCCGCCAAGCTCGACCCGCACGC
This sequence comes from uncultured Collinsella sp., assembly GCA_949287055.1. Taxonomy (GTDB): domain Bacteria; phylum Actinomycetota; class Coriobacteriia; order Coriobacteriales; family Coriobacteriaceae; genus Collinsella. The sequence continues at coordinate 18,858 of CASEEY010000002.1, read as the reverse complement.
GAGCGTCGTGACCACCGAGGTCGGCCAGCACCAGATGTGGGCGCATCAGCACGTTCACCGCGAGGAGTCCCGCACGTTCATCTCGAGCGGTGGCCTGGGCACCATGGGCTTCGGCTTCCCCGCCGCCATCGGCGCCAAGATCGGCCGCCCCGACTGCCAGGTCGTCTGTATCGCGGGCGACGGCTCCATCCAGATGAACATCCAGGAGATGGCCACCGCCATCGGCAACGGCGCCGCCGTGAAGATCCTGCTCATCGACAACAACGCGCTGGGCATGGTACATCAGTGGCAGCGCCTGTTCTACCGCGAGCGCTACTCGTGCACCGAGTTCACCGCCAACCCCGACTTCGTCAAGCTCGCCGAGGCATACGGCTGGACCGCCGAGCGCATCACGCATCCCGACCAGATCGACGACGCCCTCGACCGCATGCTCGCCTCCGAGATGCCCTATCTCCTCGACGTAGTCATCCCCACCAACCAGACCGTCTACCCGATGGTCGCCCCGGGCGCCGCCATCGACGACATCATCGGCGCCATCGACGTGACGCTCGGCGGCGTCCGCGTCACCGAGAAGGGCATGAGCCCGGCCGGCGAGCACGCCGGCGCCATCGCCGAGCCCCTGCCCCTGACCGACAACGATGCCGACACGCGCATCGCCGGCGCCACCGCCGATGTCGTCGCAGACGAGTCGGCCCAGAAGGGAGGCGAGTGAGCATGAAGCACATCCTCTCCGTCCTCGTCGAGAACAAGCCCGGTGTCCTGTCGCGCGTGACCGGCCTGGTATCGCGGCGCGGCTTCAACATCGACTCGCTCACCGTGGCGCCCACCGAGGACACCACCATGAGCCGCATGACCATCATCGTCGAGGCTGACGAGGTGGGCTACGAGCAGATCACCAAGCAGCTGCACAAGCTCGTCTCGGTGTACAAGATCTCCGACCTCACCGATACCGACGCCATCGAGCGCGAGCTCGTGCTGTTCAAGGTCATCGCCACGCCCGACCGCCGTCACGAGATCATCGAGATCGCCAACATCTTCCGCGCCAACATCGTCGACGTGGGCAAGAACTCGCTCACGGTGGAGGCGACCGGCACGGCGAGCAAGCTCGACGCCATGGAAGACCTCTTCCGCGGCTACGGTATCCGCCAGCTCACCCGCACCGGCAAGATCGCGATGTCCCGCGGCGCAAGCGACAAGTAGCCCGCCCCGGCACCCGTCGGCCCATCTCCATCCTGCGTGATGGGTTGAACGGAACACGTCCCCCAACCACCCCCTTTCGGTATCAACGGCCACGAAACAAAGGAGAACGACAATGGCTGTGACTATCTACTACGAGTCCGACTGCGATCCCAAGGTCATCCAGGACAAGAAGATCGCCATCATCGGCTACGGCTCCCAGGGCCACGCCCATGCGCTCAACCTGCTCGACTCGGGCTGCGACGTGCGCGTCGGCCTGCGCGAGGGCTCCAAGTCCTGGGCCGCCGCCGAGGAGGCCGGCCTCAAGGTGTGCGACATGGACACCGCCGCCGAGGAGGCCGACATCATCATGATGCTCGTGCCCGATGAGACCCAGCCCAAGGTCTACGAGGAGCACATCAAGGCGTACCTCAAGCCCGGCGACACGCTGGCTTTCGCCCACGGCTTCAACATCCACTTCGGCTACATCAAGGCTCCCGAGGACGTCAACGTCATCATGTGCGCGCCGAAGGGTCCCGGCCACATCGTGCGCCGCCAGTTCACCGAGGGCTCCGGCGTGCCCGACCTCGCCTGCGTGGCGCAGGACGCCACCGGCAACGCCTGGGATATCGCGCTCGCCTACTGCTGGGGCGTGGGCGGTGCACGCTCCGGCATCATCAAGGCCACCTTCAAGGAGGAGACCGAGGAGGACCTCTTCGGTGAGCAGGCCGTGCTGTGCGGTGGCCTGGTTGAGCTCGTCAAGGCGGGCTTCGAGACCCTCACCGAGGCCGGCTATCCACCCGAGCTCGCCTACTTCGAGTGCTACCACGAGATGAAGATGATCGTCGACCTCATGTACGAGAGCGGCATCCACTTCATGAACTACTCCATCTCCAACACGGCCGAGTACGGCGAGTACTACGCCGGCCCCAAGGTCATCAACGACGAGAGCCGCGCGGCCATGAAGCAGATCCTCGCCCGCATCCAAGACGGCAGCTTCGCGCAGGAGTTCGTCGACGACTGCAACAACGGCCACAAGTGGCTGCTCGAGCAGCGCGAGAAGATCAACGAGCACGAGATCGAAAAGACCGGCGAGAAGATCCGCTCCATGTTCTCCTGGATCAAGTAGCCTGCAACCACCCCCTTGCGCATCGCGTTCTCGTGGGTCCGCACACCGCTATGGACGTGCGGGCCCACGGCTATTCCGACCCTACGCGACGGCGGCAAACACCGTGCCAGCCGCCTCCGTCCCCCGCCGCTCCTCGCTCGCCGCACGAGCCGTTGCAAGCAGCCCAGCGACCGCATGGGCCGATCTGCCTCCATAGCGCCACGACGGCAGCGCGCAGGCGGCTTTCGCCAGCAGCGAGCAAAGCTCTTCAGCATCGGACGTGAGACGAAAGAGCTCGTATCGCTGCGACCATGCAGCGAAGACCGTAGCGTCGACGCGCGCGGAGCGCCTGCGAAGCAGCTCGTCGATAACGTCATCGGCAAACTGGTGGTCGCTCTCCCGATCGGGCACATGAGCGTCGAGCCAATCTCTCAGCGCCACGATCTCGGGCAGACGCTTCTCCCAATCGATGACGTCCATCTCGGCCAAGCTGCTATCGATCTCCAGTCGTCCGAATCGGTCCCAGTACGTCTGATCGGATATCAGACGATATGCAGGGGCGCCCCGATCATATTCATCTAAGTGCGGCCCTGAAGCGCCCGGTATCGCCTTCGCCTCGGTCATCCATGGCGTGAGCGCCCAGGCGCGCCGCACCGAATCCCCGTTGGCAGCACTCAGCCGCTCGAACGTGTCGAGTTCTGCGTCGACCACGATATTGGGACCGCCGTCACGCCAGGCACCCCACGGAACGAAGGTCACGTCGCAGCGATAATCCCGATACGCCTCGATAAGGGCATCTTCCACCTCATGCTCTTCCGGGCGAAAGCCGAAGAGCTCCTCGCAGCGCGCCGCGATCTCCGCCAGCGTGACGGCACCGACAAGGTCGGTCATGACCTGCGCGGTGTGCACGATATGGTCATCGCGCCGGCGCGTATCCTCAATGGCTGCCAGATCCAGCTTGCGCGCCATCTCCACGACCTGCGGCGGCATACCCGCATCGTAATCCCTTCCCCGCTTGAACAGATTGGTGAATGGGGGCATCGGGCTCACGTTGGGGCATTCGCTGCGCTTGACATCCCGATACGAAATCGCGGCACCGGGGGCATCCAGCAGCATCTTGAACGTCTCGTACTGCTCGTCGTCGCAGGCGACAAGCGCCTGCTCGAGAACCTCCCCATGAGCGGGCAGGACAGAAGAGAGCTGGCGTGCCAAATCGACCTTGAGAATCTTTCCCGGCTTCTCGATGCCGACCCGCGATGCGATGGCGTTGAGTTCGGACTTCGTCGTAGCGAGAAGATACCCTTCCAGGTCGGTCGGCGGCTCCTCCTTGATCGCCTGATACACCGCCCGGCAGCCGTAGGCGCATCTGAGCGGCTCCCTCCTTCGAGGCGGGCGCTCCTTCTCGTCGTAACCCCGGTACTGCCCGAGCTCCCAGGCCCGATCCTCTTGCGACAGGCCGGCAAGTTCCCCGCGGTGCACCCCGACGGGAAGCTCCCGACCGGTCGGACGGGACGAATCCAGCGGATCTCCGCCCGCACGTACACAGGAAGGACGGGTAGTCGTTTGAGCATGGCTCATGGCGCATCCCCTTTCTCGCGAAACGGATCACAGATTCGACAGACGCGCCGCCGCGCGACCGGTCCCCTTATTGATAGCGCGCCGGTTTATACGGATATCCCAAAGATCCTGACGGTCCTCCGACCCCATTCCGCTGCACGTCCCCACCGCATCCAACAAGCCGGCAACGCCCCCGCTCAGCCCCGTGAAGCTTGCGACTGCCGCAACGCCACGGCAGCCGCAAGCACTCCGATCCTTCACAAAAGACGCGCCGTTTTCCAGGCAATCTACGCAAACGAGCCCGTGCGCCCGCGCGCCTCGTGCAGACGCGCGGGCTTCGGCAGCCGCGCACGACAAGCCGATGCGCCCATGCCGCCGCGCATCATGCGCGCCCCACCCTATGACAAAGCCGGCTGCCGCCCCGCCCGGGCGACAGCCGGCTTGTACGCTGTCGATATGCCAGGACCCGCAAGGCCCGCGAGCCTACACCACCGTCACACGCCCGCGGTTGCCCACGATGCCGCGCACCTCCGCCATAAGCGGGATGGAGCGGGCGTTCACGCGCGTGGGAATCTCGGCGCGCATGGTCTGGCCGTCACCCTGCTCGATGAACAGCTCGACGCGGTCGCCGCCGGGATTGGTGGCGAGCACGGTGGCCAGACGCGCCATGTTGCTCTGCGAGAAGCGCGAACTCGGCACCATGATCTCGAAGACCTTGGGGCGGTTGTTCTCCTCGGAGAGCTCGAGCGGCAAGATCTCCTGGGCGATGATCTGGTCGCCGCGGTCGGAGCGCTCCAGCTTGCCGCGCACGCGGATGAAGGCGTCGGACAGCACCGCGCCCGTCTCGGGATCGGTCTCGCCGTACAGGTAGCCCTCGCACTCCTTGTAGGTCTTGGGGAACACCACGACCGTGGCCTCGCCCTCCATGTCCTCCAGGCGCACGATGGCCATGGGGTCGCCGTTTTTGGTCACGCGCTTGGAGACCTCGGCCACCATGCCGGCGAACCAGAACGGCTTGCCCTCGGGGATCTCCTGGTTGATCGTGCCCTCGCCCGCAGGGTTCGCCATCTCGAAACCCGTGTCAATCTGCGACAGGGAGTACTCGCGCGCCTTGGCGAGCGCGTACTCAAAGGGGCGCAGCGGGTGGTCGGAGACGTAGATGCCCAGCACGTCGCGCTCGGCGGAAAGCTTCATGTGGCGGTCCCACTCCTGGCCGTCCGGCTCGGGCACCACGACCTCAAAGCCCGAGCCCTCCACGTCGCCGAACACGTCGAACAGCGACGTCTGGCCCGCGGCGCGGTCCTTCTGGCGCTTGGTCGCGGCGTCGATGATGTTCTCGGGGTTGTTCTTGTCCACGAAGCTCATGAGCTGGCGGCGCGGATAGCCCGTCGAGTCGAAGGCGCCCGCCTTGATGAGCGCCTCGATGACGCGGCGGTTGGCCTGGGAGGAGTCCACGCGGTCCACGAAGTCGTGCAGGTTCTTGAAAGCGCCGCCGCGCTCGCGCTCGGCGATGATGGCGTCGGCAACACCCTCGCCCACGCCGCGGATGCCGGCCAGACCGAAGCGCACGCCCTCGGAGGTCGCCGTGAACTCGCGACCGGACTCGTTGACGTCAGGCGGCAGCACGGGGATGCCGTCATGGCGGCAGGCCGACACGTAGTGCACGATCTTCTCGGTCTTGCCCGTGTAGGAGGTGAGCACGGCCGCCATGTACTCATGCGGATAGTGGGCCTTCAGCCACGCGGTCTGCATGACCAGGATGGCGTAGCCCGCCGAGTGGGACTTGTTGAACGCGTAGGACGCGAACTCCAAGACGTCGTCCCAGATCTTCTGCGCCGTCTCGCGCTTGTAGCCGTTTTTCTCGGCGCCGTTCATCCAGTGGTCGTAGATGGTCTCGTCCTCGCCGTCAGACCAGTTGAAGACCTGCTCGGTGAGCATCTTGATCTTCTTCTTGGCCACGGGCTTGCGGATGCGCGAGTCGGACTCGCCCTTGGAGAAGCCGCACATCTCGACCGAGATGTTCATGACCTGCTCCTGGTAGACCATGGTGCCGTACGTCTCGCCCAGGATGTCGTCCAGGCGCGGATCGTAGGAGACGGCAGGCTCCTTGCCGTTCATGCGGTTGATGTAGGACGAGACCATGCCCGCGCCCAGAGGACCCGGGCGGTACAGGGCGATCAGAGCGACCACGTGCTTGTACTCGGTGGGCTTCATGTTCTTGATGGTCGCCGTCATGCCGGCGGACTCGATCTGGAACACGCCCGCCGTGTGACCGGCCTGCATGAGCTCGAAGATCTTGGGATCGTCGAAGGGGATGGCGTCAACGTCGATGTCGATGCCGAAGTTCTTCTTGATGTTGGCCTTGGCCTTCGAGATGACCGTGAGCGTGCGCAGGCCCAGAAAGTCCATCTTGAGCAGGCCCATGTCCGCGACCGTATGGCCTTCGTACTGCGTGATCTCCACGCCGCCCTTGGTGTCGAGCTTGGTGGGCACGTGCTCGTTGACCGGGTCGCGGCAGATGAGCACGGCGCAGGCGTGCACGCCCTCGCCGCGCGTCAGGCCCTCGATGGCAAGCGCGGAGTCGATGATGCGCCGGGCGTCGTCGTCTTTCTGGTAGGCCTCGGCGAAGTCGGGGTTGTACAGGTCCTCCTTGCCCTCGACGCGGGTGAGCACCTGCTTCAGCTTGACGGACGGATCGCTCGAGATCATCTTGGACAGGCGCTGGCCCATGTAGACCGGATAGTCCAGCACGCGGGCGGCGTCGTTGATGGCCTGCTTGGCCTTGATGGTCGAGTAGGTGATGACGTGGGTGACCTTCTCGGGGCCATAGAGCTGACGGACGTGCTCGATGACCTCGAGGCGCCGCTCATCGTCGAAGTCCATGTCGATATCGGGCATCTCGGAGCGCTCGGGCGACAGGAACCTCTCGAACATGAGGCCGTTGGACAGCGGGTCGAACGTGGTGATGTCCATGGCGTAGGCGACCAGCGCACCCGCCGCCGATCCACGGCCGGGGCCCACGCCGATGCCGTTTTGCTTGGCCCAGCGCACGTACTCGGCCACGATCAGGAAGTAGGCGGCGAAGCCCTTCTCGCAGATGACCTTGTACTCGTACTCGAAGCGCTCCTGGATGTTGACGCCGCCGATCGTCTGCTCGCGCCAATCCTCGCCGTAGCGCTTCGCCAGGCCCTCCTCGCACTCGCGACGGAACTGGCTCTCATGCGTCTCGCCAGGGTCGAGCAGCGGGTAGTTGGGCAGGATGATGCTGTCCCAGTCGAGCTCGACGTTGCACTTCTCGGCGAGCTCGACCGTGTTGTCGCACGCCTCGGGGCAGTACGGGAACAGGGCGCGCATCTCGTCTTCGGTCTTCATGTAGAACTCGGAGCCCTGCATGCGCATGCGGTTGGGGTCGTCGACCTTGGAGTTCATGCCGATGCACATCATGATGTCCTGCACCGGGGCGTCGTCGCGCGTGAGGTAGTGGAAGTCGTTGGTGGCGATCACCTTCACGCCCACGCGGTTGGCGATATCGATGAGCTGGCGGTCGAGCTCCTCGTCGGTCATGCCGGAATCCGTCGTGATGCCGTGCTCCTGGATCTCGATGTAGAAGCTGCCGGGCTCGAACAGGTCGCGGAAGGTCTCGGCCCAGGCGACGGCCGTATCGATGTCGCCGCGGTCGATGCACTTGGGGATGATGCCCGCGATACACGCCGAGCTGGCGATCAGGCCCTCGCGATGGCGGCGCAGGTTGTCCAGCGTCACGCGCGGCTTGTAGTAGAAGCCCTGCACGGCCGCCTCGGACACCGTCTGCATGAGGTTGACGTAGCCGGTCTCGTTGCGCGCGAACAGCACCATGTGGTACAGCTCGGGCTTGCGGTCGCGGGCGAGCGTGTCGTCAGGCGTGAAGTACACCTCGCAGCCGAAGATCGGCTTGATGACGAGCGGGGGCTTGGTCGCATCGAGGTTGCCCGAGCGGTCCCACTCCTCCATGTCCTTGATGTACTGCGCGTAGCCGCGCGGGTTCTTCTCGGGGTCGGGCTGCTCGAGCTCGTCACGGCGGCCCTTCTGGAGGAAGGACTTGTCGTGGCTCCAGGTCTTGTACTCCGGCGTGCCGTGGTTCACGGCATCGCAGGCAAGGCCGAGCTCGGGAACGCCGTACATGTAGCCGTGGTCGGTGATGGCCACGGCGGGCATGCCGAGCTCGACGGCGCGATCGACCATGTCGCTGATACGCGTGGCCCCGTCGAGCATGGAATACTCAGTGTGATTGTGCAGGTGGACAAACGCCATACGTGCGATACTCCTCGCCTTCGTCTTGTGCAAGAAGCATTGTACCGCAGCGCGCAGACGCGCCCGCGCCCCCGCGCGGCGGTCGCGCAACACCCACAGGCGCCCGCGCGACGCAGCGTTTGATAGCGTGCCCGGAAAGGTGCGGCGGGAGCCGCCCGTCGCCCGAATAAGCCGGCAGGCGCGCCCTCCCTTCACGGGAAGCGCGCCTGTCGGGTATCGCAAGACTCTTCGCGTGCAGCGCTTGAGCGCAGAGGCTACTCGATGTAGATGAGCTCGTCCATCTGGTCGAGCGGCCACATGGGGCGGAAGATGCGGCGGAACGGCAGCTTCTCGTAGAGCTGGTCGGTCGGTCCGGGGGTCAGCGCCATGATGTGGAAGGCGGTCTCGGGAATGAGGTAGGTGTCCAGGTAGCCCATCTTGACCACGACGATGTCGTAATCGTGGAACTCGACGCCGGCGGCGTGGAACTGCTCCATGTGGCCGTACTGCACGTTGTGCGGCATCACGAGCACATCGAGGCCCGTGCTGTCGACGTTGACGATATAGCTGGAGCCGACGACCTTCTGCGAGCCGACGGCCGCGTCGCCGACGACGGCGAGCGTGCCGGAGATCTCCACCGGAGCCGAGACCTCGTTCTCGCCGACGCCCAGCGCAAACGAGACGTGCGCACCCACCGGAAAGCCGCTGAGCAGCTCGCAGGCCGCAGGATCGTTGACGCCGGCGACCAGCACGCACTTGCCGCCCAAATCGTGCGCCAGAAGCTCGCGCAGCATCACGGTGCCGCAGCCCGACGACCCGGCACCGCAGTTGTCGCCCGAATCGGTGATGACCGCCGTCTTGCCCTCGAAGGCGACCGCACGGCGCACCGACTCGGCGGCGTCGCCGTAGTTGCCGCCGAACACGAACTCGTCGCGATGGTCCCACGCGTAGCGCGCGATGCGGTCGGCGACCTCGGTGCACCAGGCGGCGTCCGCCGGCTCGTTGGGTACCACGACCACGGAGGCGCCGAGCTTATCGTCCTCATGGCGCAGGTACCCCACGTGGTAGGAGCAGGAGAACACGCGCTCGTCGGCCTCCGCCTCGTCGAGCAGGCGATTGATGGAGCGCATCGGCTCGTTGGCCGAGACGCTGCGCTCGCCCTCCACGATGATGGGGAGCTTGCGCACGATGGGGCGCATGGGACGGCGATGTCCCATGAGGTCGACGAGTTTCTCGGCGACGATGCGCCAGGTGTCGATCGTGTCGATATGCGGAGACTCGCGGAAGCAGCGCAGGATGTTCACGCGCGAGGCGAGCTCGGAGGTCACGTTGCCGTGGGGATCGAGCGCGAGCGCGATCGGCATGTGGACGCCCACGATCTCGCGGATACGGCGCAGAAGGTCGTGCTCACCGGACACGCAATCCAGGCCGCGCACGCCGCTTGCGCCATGGAGCTGCAGGTAGATCGCATCGATCTCGTCGAGATGCGCGCGGAGGTCCTCGATGATGCGCCCGGCGATGAACTCGTAGGCCTCGTGCTCGATCATGCCGCTCGGGTTGATGGCGGCATAGATGGACGGCACGACCTCGATCCCGCGATCCTCGAACACGTCGCGGACGCACATCTCGTCAAGGCTCTCCTCGCCGTACAGCAGCAGGAAGTCCTCGAGCCTCGCATCGCGCGAGACGTGCTCGTTGCACTCGGCGGTCATATGGGCGGCAAAGACCTTCATGGCGGCTCCTTGCGATCGACATCGTCACTCAAGCCCGCCAGCCTAGCACAAACCATTCGCCAAAATGCATATCGACGGCAAGAACACGTTTGAGACACACAGCGGTGCGGGCAGCGGCTCCCCCGCCGCCCGCACCGTCTCGGCACCCTAGAGGTCGTAGGTCACGACCTGCGGCTGCGTCGGATCGTCCGCATCGGGCACCTCGACGCGGACAAACGCGAGGCGCACGCGCGCAAAGCCGGCCCGATGCAGCACATCTGCATAGACGCGCGCCTGGAGCGCATGTTTGTCCTGCAGCTGGGACGGCGTCTCCTGCGGGCTGCCGCCGGTTTTATAATCGATCACCAGCGCCTCGTCGGGGCGCGCGGGATCGGTCGCGAGCGCATCGATCGCACCCTCGGCAAACGTCCCGAACCGCTCCCGGACCTCGTCGTCATCCATGCCCAGCGAGAAGAACGGCACCTCGGCGCGTACGCACGGCCACGACCTCAGCTCGGCACGCATCCGCGACGCCTCCCAGCGCCGCAGCGCCGCATCGAGTCGGACGCGCTGCGCCTCGCTTGTGCCCCAATAGCGCGCCTGCGCGTCGATGCGCTCGGTCGGCACGCGTTCGGCACCGGTCTCGATCAGCCACTGCGCCGCGGCGTGGAACGCCGAGCCCAAAGCCGTCGGGTCCTCCCCGGGCTCGCCGACGGGCGCCGAATCGGACGCCTCGGTCACGTCGAGCACCTCCGATGCCGCCGCCCCTGCCGCGGCGGGCCCATCCGCCGCGACCGGCGCCGTCTCGGCGCGCAAGGAGCTCGCCTGCGCCTCGCCGTCCTGCCCCCGTGCACAGGCGCGGTCCTCCCCTTCTTCGTGAAGGGCCGCGGACATCGACGAGTAGCTGTACGCATCGCGGACGGACCGCTCGGCGGGCATCACGGTGCAGTCGACGGGCTTCGGCCAGACCAAGGTGAAGCTGTCAGGGCCCTCGGCGGACGCGTCCGCCGGAGCGGCGCTTTCACCCACCTCGACGTTGGCGGGATACTCCACGCCCGCGAACATGAAGTCACGGCACGCGATGAGCTCGTAGTCGCCGGGCTTTGAACCTGCGAACACGAGCCGATCCGCATCGAGGCGCCGGCCCTCATCGGGCAAAATCCGCTCGAGCACCGACCGCGTCAGGTCGCACTCGTCGTCAAACGTGAGCTCCAGCTTCCCCCTCGTCCCCATGCCGGCGTCCATCGCTAGGATGAGCACCTCGCGGGCGCGCGTCATGGCCACGTACAGCAGACGGGCACGCTCCTCGAGCTCGCGTCTCAGGGACTCCTCGCGCATGGACACGAACGCCTCGGCAGCTGAACCGGTGGCGCAGACCTCGTCGAGGGCATCGGGCGCAAGCCAAGTGCCGTACAGCTTGCGGAAGCGCTCCTCGACCTTCGTGTCGGTGATATGGCGCCCGTCCGCCAGCACCGTGCCCGGCAGCCGAGCGGGCAGCGCCACCGCCTCGACGCCCGCGCGCGAACGGCGCGTCTGGAAGCGATCGGCGCTGCGCTTGACCGTGAAGCAGTCGGCGACCGCGACGACGGGGAACTCCAAGCCCTTCGACGCGTGCACGGTCATGATGCGCACGGCTCCGGCCCCCCGCTCGTTTAAGGCGCCCGGAGCCTGCTTGGCGGCCAGCGCCGCATCGAAGGCGCGCGCGACGCCACGCGGAGCGTTGCCGACCTCGGCCTGCGCCTCGTCGATCAGATCGAGCGCCTTCAGGACGTTCGCGGCGACGGCGCGCCCCTCGGGACCGCGCTCGGCCAGGCGCACCATCCATCCCGATGCGCGCACGACCTCGCGCACGATGTCGGCGACAGGATCGCGGCCGACGCGCGCCAGCGCCGCGCGCAGCACGGTGCGCGCCCGTTCGACGAGCGCGAGACCCTCCAGGCCCGGCGCATCGTCGTCGCTCATCAGCCCGGCGTCGAGGTTGCGGCGGCGCGTCTCGCCCGTCGCGGGATCATAGGCGGTCGCAAGCGCCAAAAGCTCCTTCGCACCGAGCGCGAACAGCGGCGAGGTCAGCAGCGGCGCCATGCCCTGGGCGGCGTCGGCGGGGTTCGCGAGCGTCCACACGAGCGCGCGCACGGCAGCCACCTCGGGGGTCGACGAGAACACGGACCCTCCCGCGATCACGCAGTCGAGTCCCTGCGCGCGAATGGCCTCGGCGTACACGCCCGCCTGCGTCATGGCGCCCAGCAGCAGCACCATGTCGCCCGCGGGCTGGCCGGCATCGGCGAGCGCTCGGAAGCGCGCGGCGATGGCGGCGGCCTTCATCTCGGTGCGCTCGGCGCGCACCCCGCCCACGACAAGCAGCGCCTGGCGGCGCGACGCCGGCGCGACGAGCGCGTCGGTGCGCTCGTCATGGGGCTCGAGATCAAGAAAGCCGCGCATGAGACCGCCGTGCTCGCCGTCGAAGACGCGGGCGACGTAGTCCAAGATCTCGGCATGGCTGCGGAAGTTTTTCACCAGGCGCACGATCTTGCCAGCGGCAGCGGCATCGGTGCCGGCTGCTGCCGGGGCCGCCATGCTCTGCTCCTGCCGGCGGAACACCTCCACCTCTGCTCCGCGGAAACGGTAGATGGACTGCTGCGCGTCGCCCACGGTGCACAGGCGGCGCCCGCCGTCCGTGAGAAAGCCGATGAGGTCGACCTGTTGCTGGTCGGTATCCTGGAACTCGTCGATCATCACCATGCGGAACCGGTCGGCGTACGCCGCGCGGATGGCGGGCCGATCGCGCAGGGCGAGATAGGTCAGGCGCAGCAGATCGTTGTTGTCGAGCACCGACGCCTCGCGCTTGAGCGCGCGGTACCCGGCCTCGACGTCGCGCGCGAGCGCCATGAGGGAATCGAGGGCGTCGGACCCACATGCAAGCAGGGCGCAGGTAAAGGTGTTGGCGACATCGGCGCGCAGCAGGTCGAGCTGCTCTTTGGGCAGCGCCTTGCTCGGCCGCGGGATATCGCAGCTCATCATGCAGCGCACCGCGTCGCCCACCGTGCGCTCGCTTGCCAGGTAGGCGTCGATGGCCGCCATCGCGTCGCGGGCGATCTGCGCGGCCTTGGGGCTTGCGTCCAGGCACGCACGGTACGCATCGGCAAGCGATGCCACCGCATCGGTCCCGCGATGCAGATGTACGCCGTCCATGCCGTCGGGCAGGGTGCACGCAAGCTCGAGCAGGCGCCGGACGATGCCCTCGACGCTTGTGGAAGCCGCACGAGCGGCAGGGCCGCCCTCGGCCTTGAGCGGATACCAGGCGAGCAGGGCGGAAAGCTCGCCGGCTGCATCCCCGCCGTCGTCGGCGCGCGCGAGCACCCGCTCGATCGCGGCACCGATGAGCTCGTCGGTGTCCTCGACGATGCCGAACTCGGGATCGATCCCCAACTCGAGCGCATGCGCCCTGAGGATGCGGGCGCACATGCCGTGGATCGTCGAGATCCACGCGTCGTCGACGGACAGCGCGGCGCGCTCCATGCCCGCCTCGATGAGCGCGGCGCGCACGCGCTCGCGAATCTCCGCGGCGGCATCCCGGGTGAACGTGATGGCGAGCACCTGGTCGAGGCTCGACAGATACGGACCCGAATCGTCGGAGAGCGCCCACAGGATGCGCCGCGTGAGCGTAAACGTCTTGCCCGAGCCCGCGCCTGCGGATACGAACAGCGGACCGTCGAGCGTGGTGACGATCTCGCGCTGCTGCGGCATGAGCGATGAGAGGTCCATGTCCGTCACGCGTCCCTTCGTTCGAATCCGATCGGATGGTTGTGCACGCAGCTGGGACGCTGCTCGGCAGAAGCGGCGACCTTGCCGGAGGCGAGGTCGGCCAGGCGCATCGCGATCGAGCCCTCCACGCGATCAAGCAGCTCGGTGAAGCCCATGGTGCCCCCTGCGCGCTCGCCGGGAAAGCCGTCGCGCAGACCGGGTACGCGCCCGTCATCAGGCTCGACCTCGGCGAGCTCGTCGGCCACGGCGCCGCGCATGGCCACCTTGCCCTTCGTGGCGAAGTAGAGCGCGCCGCGGACGTCCAGACCGAGCGAGCGGCGCAGCGCCTGGGCGTAGATGAGGGTCTGCGTATGCTCCGGGAGCCACCGCGGATCGTCCGCGACGACCTCGCCGGTCTTCTTGTTGGGAACCGTCGGGTCGGCGAGCTTGAACGGCGTCACGTCCGAGCGGTGCTTGTAATCGATGACCACGGCGCGGCCGGCGGCGTCGACGTCGACGCGGTCGATGCGCCCGCCGAGTGGGTAGCCGGCGTAGGTAACCCCCAGCCCGTTGAAGGAGTACTCGAGGTAGGCGGGGGCGAACGGCGCGAGCGCACCGGCCTCGTAGCGCACCACCTTCCTCAGCTGGGGCAGGATGTCGTCGATCTGCCGCTCCTCGCCAGCGCCGAGCGCCACGAGCGGCGCCGAGCTCGCCGTCTTGCCGCGGGCGTGCTCGGCGCGCACCTCGGCGAACACCTCGTCGAGCAAATCGAGCGAGGAAGCGAGGTTCTCGGGCGTCACGCGCCGCGCGCCGCCGGACACCAGGCGCTCATGGAAGCGGTCCATGACGTCGTGCACGAAGTTGCCCTTCTCCATATTGGTGAAGCCGGCATCGATGACGGCGGGGCGCACGCGCGAGGACATGAACCAGCACAGCGGGCACGACGAGTACATCTCGATCTGCGACGCCGAGAACTGACGCGGCTCGAGCGCTCCCTTATCGGTGCGGCGCATGAGCACCATATAGCGGGCGGCCGCCTCGTCCAGCTGCTGGGGAGGCAGACAGGCGATACGCTCCGTCGCCCAGGAGCCGGCGCCGACAGGATCGAAATCGCCCGCAACGTCCTGCTCGCCCTCGCGCACGATCGAGGCCCCCTCGCCGAGCGCGGCGAGCAGCTCGGTCCAGATCGCGGCGGGATAGCGGTCCTTGGCCTGCCGGTCGTGGGTGACGCGGGCCAACGTGCATGAACGCGCCGCCGCGCGAGCGCGACCCATAAGGTCGCGGACGCGGGCGATGGGTTCGAGGGAGAGCGTCGGCGCACCGAGGAGATCTGCCAGGGACGCACGCGCCCCCTCGTCGTGGGAGAGCGGATAGCTCGCAACGTCCACGTCGGCGACGAGCATGAAGTCGACCGAGCCGCCCGGCAGCGCCGCGGCGTCGGCGAGCGTCATGAAAGACACCTCGATGGCAGGGTTCTCGACCGCAGGAGATGCGCTCGCGCGCTCGCGCGAGACGACGCACAGGCCGTCAAGGGACTCCACGGCGCTCGCCTGCGATACGCCGAGGGCGCGCGCCTCGTCGGCGACGACCTCGAGCGCACGGCGCGCCATCGCGCGCTCGCACGTCACGCGGCAGGTTCCCGCCACGGAGCCAAGCGATGCGGCGGGCAGCACCTCGAGCACCTCGAGCATCGCCTTGATGGCCGAGACCGGCCGATCTTGCCACAGAAAGCGCACGACATCGGCACAGACGGCGGGCACGCGGGCAAACGGATGGCCGTCGGCGAGCTTGCGGCGCGCCGCGGCGGTGCGCGACTGAACGCTTTGCAGCTCGCGCAGAACACCCTGGACGCCCAGGGAGCGCGTCGCACGCACCTTCTTGTCAAACGAGCGCGCGAGGAGCGCATCCGCGCCCGACAGCGGCGAATAGAGCCAGTCGGTGAGCTCGGGAGCAGGCCACCATTCCAGCGCCGACCCCGTCTGCTCCTCGTCCGCGCGCATGCGTGCGACGAGGTCCGACAGGGCGCGCAGCTGCCGGCCGAACGCCGTCTGGCCGAATCGCACGAACCGGGTGAGCTCAAAGGGGATGCCGCGCGCGGCAAGATAGGGCGCAAGCGCATCCGCCAGCTCGCTCGCATGCGCCGAGGCGACAGCTGCGCTGCGCGCACCGTCCGCTCCGGCGCGCGCGATCGCGTCAGCATACGCGCGGGACCGGGCATGAGGACCGAAGACCTCCAAGAACGTCGGCGTCGCGCACGGGGCAGTGGGGTGCCCGTCGATGCATTCCTCGATGGCGACGTCGCAGCCAAGGTTCGCAAACGCCGCGGCAAGCTCGTCGCTCCATGCGGCCTGTTCGCCGGCGAGCAGCACCACGGCCTCCCCCGCGGCAGCGACGGAAGCGAGCAGCCGCATCAGATAGGCAGGCAGCGTCGTGATACCGCGC
Organism: uncultured Collinsella sp.; assembly: GCA_949287055.1. Taxonomy (GTDB): domain Bacteria; phylum Actinomycetota; class Coriobacteriia; order Coriobacteriales; family Coriobacteriaceae; genus Collinsella. The sequence goes on along the minus strand of CASEEY010000002.1, from coordinate 2,853 downwards.
AGCACGACGAAGCGCGCGCAGGCGACCGGTGAGGCGGCGAGCGCTTCGGCCAACGTGGCCGCCGCGCACGAGGGCTCGGTAAGCCCGCGGTCCGCCAGGGCGTCGGCGTACCGGCGAAGACAGGCGAGCACGGATGCCGCCGCCCCATCCGAGGCCCCAGACGCCGCCGAGGCGCCAGCGTAGGGCAAAAGATCGCGCGCCATGGCGGCGAGCAGCCGCACCGTGCCGGGGTTCGCGCGCAGGGGCGCCAGGTCTTCCGGCGCGCTCGTGCGCACGAGCTCGGCCATGACGAGCTGGCGCTGGACGCCTGAGCACAGATGGCTGCCGTCGCCGAGCAGCTCCCACAGGCTCTCGATCCATGCCGGCACAACGGTGGCGTCGATGCACACGCCCACGCCGGCGCGCGCGAGGCTGCGCCGCACCTGATCGCGCTCAGCCAGCGAGGGTGCAAGCAGCGTGCACCGCCCCCATTGGGAGACGCCCCGACGGATCAGGTCGAGTTCAGCATCGCCCGGGACGACGCCCGGGTGCGTCTTCACGATTCGTACCGACATGGCCCTCCCACGGATCGACTTCGTACAGATTCGCTTGCACCTATCCTACACGCCCGCGCGGACACGCAGCGCGCCGCTTGCGCCAAAACGCTCAGGCGCGACACAGGAAGAGGCGCCCTGCACCGACGATGGGATGCAGGACGCCTCGTTGCCATCTTCGCTGCGGCCGCTACGCCCGGCCGCGCTCCTGGTCCTCGAGCTTGATAAGGACGCGACGATACCCGCCGTGCTCGCCGTTGAGCGCCTTGGACACACGGCTCACCGTGGTGGACGACGCGCCGGTCCGCGCCTGGACCTCAACGTAGGGCTCACCCTCGTCAAGGAAGCGGGCAACCTGAAGGCGCTGCCCGAAATCGCAGATCTCGCGCGGCGTGCACAGGTCGGTCAGGAAGGCCCGCACATCGTCCTCGTCATCGAGCAGCAGCATCGCGCGCACGAGCTGCTGGACGTCGCTTCGCTCATACATCTTTTCGATATTCATACGGCACCGCCAAATCAGCTCATATCGGCTCGGATTGATACTGGCATACGCGTATTGGGGGCTCAAAATATCCAACACCCGACAAGACACGGCCACGTGATGCAGTGTATCACACCACCGCGCTAAAGTATCACGGTATCCGGCGGCGAGCGGCACCGCGACCTTTGGCGGGCGGCGGTCTATCGCCGCGGCCGCACGGAAGCGTGCACGCGGCCGGCAAGCCCGCTCGTCCAGCTGAGGCGCCCGCGGTCGTCGACGATCAGCGCATCGATGCCGCTGACCTCCTCGGCGAACGCCAGGGCTTCCCGTGCCCCCAGCATGAACAGGGTCGTCGAATAGCCGTCGCAGTCGAGCGAGCGGTCGGCAACGACGGTCGCGCTCGCCACGTCGCTTTGCGCCGGCATGCCGCTCGCAGGATCCAAGATGTGATGGTAGACCCTGCCGCCTTTGACGAAGCTCCGCTCGCGCGCCCCGCTCGTGACCACCGAGCCGTCCACGACGTCGACCACCGCGCAGAAGCGCGCCGCATCGAAGGGGTCGGCGATCCCGGTTCTCCAGGGCAGCGGCGCCGCCTCCGCGTCGTCGGCGCGCGGCGGGCGTCCGCCGCGCAGCATCACGTTGCCGCCGAGATTCAACGCGAAGCGGCCCACGCCCGCGCGCTCCAGCAGCGCCGCGAGGTCGTCGGCGATATAGCCCTTCGCGATGCCTCCGAGGTCAAGGACGGTTTCGGGGTCTCCGATCGCCAAGGTCGGCGCGCTGCCCGGCGGACTCACCTCGACAAGCCGATAGTCGACATGCGGCAGGGCGCGCGCGAGCGCGAGCGCCGTCGGGACGCGACCGGCGTGGAAGTCCCATAGCGACGTCACCGTGCCCATGGTGATATCGAACAGGCCTCGGCTCCGCTCGCAGTACCCGAGCGCCAGCCGGACCACCTCGGCGGTCTCGGGCGCCACCGGCACCGGACACGGCGCCGCGCGATGGGCGCGGGCGATGTCGGACTCGGGGCGGGTACGCGAAAGGATGCCCTCGAAATATGCGCACCGCATCCGGCATGTCGCGAGCGCGGCGTCGAGCGCGGCAGGCGAGACGTCGGCGCCCGGGCGCGCCGGCGCCGGGTAGACCCGCAGGCGCACCTCGGTGTCAAACGCCGTGAACGCGAGCTCGCGCCCGCCGTCCGGACACACCGTGGGCGCGGGCGGTCTGGGTTTTTGATGACTCATCCCGTCTCGCACCGGCAACCCCTTTTCGCATGGCTCACAATCTTCTCACCCATGATACGCCCCGCTTCGCGGCGGCAGGCCCCCAGAAAGGCGGTCGGCGCCCATGCGCTTCATCCTCAATTGGTTGCTCATTTCCATCGCCATATCCATCGCGGCCTACATCGTGCCGGGTATCGAGCCCTTCGGGCAGGCGGATCCCTGGTTGTGCTTCGCGTTTGTCGGGCTGTTCCTCGGCCTGGTCAACGCACTCGTCAAGCCCCTGCTCACCATCGTGTCCCTCCCGGTGACCATCCTGACGCTCGGCGTGTTTCAGCTTGTCATCAACGGGCTCATGCTCGAGCTTGCGAGCTGGTTCTCCCTGAACCTGCTCGGAGCGGGCATCGCGATCGATGGCTTTTGGGCGGCGTTTTTCGGTGCGATCGTCATCAGCATCGTCGGCGGCATCCTCAACATGGTGACGCAGGACGCGCAGGCGTAAGGGACCCAGGTCCTAGAGGCAGTCGATCCCTCGGGGCGAGGCGGCCAGGTCCGCCAGGGTCACGCCGTCCAGATAGCGGGAGATGAGCCCATCGAGCTCGGTCCACATGTGGATGGTCGG
>CASEEY010000001.1 GCA_949287055.1 uncultured Collinsella sp. | reverse complement strand
GCCGAATCGTTTTTCAAGACGAAAAAGACCGAGTCGTAGATGTTGGTGGCGCCGGCTTCAAGATCTTTGCGCGAGAGGTTTGCTCCGATGGTGATGTCGCTCAGCTGGTGCGTGACGTCTTTGATCCGATGGCGCAGCCTTTGAATCGCGACGTCCATCTCCTCGTCAGCTTCCATGCGCACGGCAAGCTCGATGCATCGACGCTCCGGCCGTCGCTCTATGAGGAATCGGCCCGTCACTGCCGTCCGCGCGGTATCGATGGTCCGAAGATGGCGTTCAATCGCCGCTTTTCGTTCCTGCAGGCGTTTGATCTGCCGGTCGATAAGCACCGATTCCTCGGTAAGCAGCCTGCCCGTGCTTTCAAGGGTCCGATCGTCAAGGTAGGTCTTGATCTGCTGCATCGAGAACCCAAGCATGCGCAGGTCTTTGATCAGGGACAGCGTGAACATGTCGTCGAGCCCGTAGGCGCGATAGCCGTTGGCCTGCCGTTTGGGGACGACGATGCCGAGGCGCTCGTAGTAGCGTAAGGAGTCCTGCCCGATACCGAACAGGCGCGATACCTCGCCAATCCGATAGCGCTGCTTGAGCAGGGCTTCGTCCATAGCTTCTCCATGTCGCCGTTGACCTTGGTATCGTACCAAGGTTTAGTCTACCAAAGGAAATCAAGGCGAACCAAGAAGGGGTGAGATCCCATGGATCTCAGGACATATCTGTGCCGTAACCACACGGACATACTGAAAAGGCTTGCGCTCATAGCGGCCGGTTCCGCAATTCTCACCTTCGGTATCCACAACATCCATCAGGTTGTCGGCATCACCGAGGGCGGCGTCATCGGCGCGCTGTTGCTCGCCAACCACTGGCTCGGCATTCCCTCGTCGATCGTCTCGCCGATACTTGACATCCTGTGCTACGCAGTTGCTTTCAAGCTGCTCGGTGCCGGGTTTCTGGGGTGGTCGGTTGTCTCGAGTGCGTGCATCGCCGGCTTCTATGCCATCTGGGAGCGTTTGCCGTATCTATTGCCCGATCTTTCCGCGCTCCCGCTCGTCGCGGCTATCGCGGGCGGCCTCTTTGTCGGTGTCGGTGCCGGCTTGGTGGTGCGCGCCGGCGCCTCAGCGGGCGGAGACGACGCCTTGGCGCTGTCCATCCAGAAGGTATCGGGTTGGCGTCTGTCACGCTGCTATCTGGTTACCGATCTGACGGTCCTGCTGCTGTCGCTGAGCTACATCCCGCTCACGCGCATCGTCTTCTCCCTCATCACGGTGTTCATCTCCTCACCGCTCATCGACATGATCGTGGGGTTCAACCCGTCGCGCGACGCTCGGGAGGCCGTTGCGGAATAACCGATGGTTACCTGCAGGGTGTCCGCTCCTCCTGCCAACGGATGCCGTCGCCCTGCATAAAAGATGGGTGATGGCTGGTTTACCGACCGAATCTGTCGGGCATCATCGTACAATGGAGATTCGATTGCATCGATGTATCGGGAGTGCGTATGAGCAAGGCAGATAAGCTGTTCGTGTCCATGTGCAGCGACATTCTCGCTCACGGGACGACGACTGAGGGCGAGAAGGTCCGCCCCCATTGGGAGGACGGAACCCCCGCCTACACCATCAAGGCCTTCGGTGTCACGAACCGCTACGACCTGCGCGAGGAATTCCCGGCGCTCACCCTGCGCCGCACGGCGCTCAAGTCCGCCATGGACGAGATCTTGTGGATCTACCAGCGCAAGTCCAACAATATCCACGACCTCAATTCCCATATTTGGGACGAGTGGGCCGACGAGACCGGTTCGATCGGCAAGGCGTACGGCTACCAGATCGCCCAGAAGTCGCATTATCCGGAGGGCGACTTCGACCAGATGGACCGTGTGCTCTACGATCTTGCTCATACGCCGTTTTCCCGGCGCATCATGACCAATATGTACACGTTTGCCGACCTGTCGGAGATGCACCTGTATCCGTGCGCCTACAGCGTCACCTATAACGTGACCCACGAGGAGGGTGCGGACAAGCCGGTCCTCAACATGGTGCTCATGCAGCGCAGCCAGGACATCCTTGCCGCCAACAACTGGAATGTGTGCCAGTACGCCATCCTGCTGATGATGGTCGCGCAGGTCTCCGGCATGGTTGCCGGCGAGCTTCTGCATGTCATCGTCGACGCGCACATCTACGATCGCCATGTGGATATCATCCGTGAGCTGATCGCCCGCCCGCAGTATCCTGCGCCGAAGGTTCGCTTGAACCCCGAGGTCACCAACTTCTACGACTTCACGACTGACGACCTGATCGTCGAGGGCTACGAACACGGTCCTCAGATCAAGAACATCCCTATCGCTATCTAAGGAGTCTGCCTGTGAGCTGCAAGCTTTGTGCCATCGTTGCCGTCTGCGACGACTGGGGCATCGGATATGAAGGGGACATGATCGTCTCCAACCGCGCCGACATGCGTCGTTTTGTCGAGCTGACGAGCGGCCACACGGTCATCATGGGACGCAAGACGCTTGAGAGCCTGCCGGGCGGCCGCCCGCTCAAGAACCGGCGCAACATCGTGCTCACGCGCGACGAGGCGTTTGCGCGCGAGGGCGTCGAGGTCGTCCATTCACCTGAAGAGGCGCTTGCCGCGGTCGAGGGCGAGGATGAAGCGTGGGTCATCGGCGGAGCCGAGGTGTACGGTCAGTTCCTGCCGTATTGCAGCCGTGTCGCCGTGACGAAGAACCACTGCCGTCGCCTGGCCGATACGTTTTTCCCGAATCTCGACGAGCTGGATGAGTGGCGCATCGCCGACACGTCGGAGGCCTTCACGATCGCTCCCGAAGAAGAGGATCACGGCATTGCGTTCGAGTTCGTCGACTACGTGCGGACTGATGCCGACGACGCGAGCGACGACGAGGTCTGCGAGGCGCCGGTCGAGGCCGACGGTGACGCATCCGAGCCCGTGCACGTCAAGACGATGATCCTGTATCGCTCCAAGCACCACGGCAACACCAAAAAGATCGTCGACGCCATCGTGGCGGCGTTCCCGGAGGATGTCGACGCGGTGGATGTGGCGACCCTCGACAAGGGGCAGACGGTCGATTTGTCCGACTATCCGCTGGTCGGTGTGGCGAGCGGCATCTACTACGGCGAGATCGACAAGGATCTTGCCCGCGTGCTGCAAAACTCGCTCATCGAGGGCACCTTCGTTTTCAGCCTGCTCACCTACGGCGGTGCCAGCAAGTGGTATGGCAAGGACATCGACGGCATCTGCCGTGCGCAGCGTGCCAACTACCTCGCCGGTCACGGGTGCGTCGGCTTTGATACGTGGGGCCCCTATAAGCTGACGGGCGGCATGAACAAGGGCAGGCCCGACGATTCCGATCTTGCCGATATGGTCGCGTGGTATCGCAACCTGGTCCAGGGTTATGGCGAGCCGCTCAACGCCGAACTCGAGAAGCGGCGCCGTCGCGAGGCGTGGAATGCGGCGCATCCCGACCCGACCATTCTGGACAAGCTGAAGCATACCGGGCGCAAGCTCTTCCGTCGCGGCGGGAAGTAACGGCCGTGTCGAGCGCCGTGAACATCATTCACATCGACGATCTTTCCGACGAGCGCCTGGCCGCCTATACGCGCCTGACGGAGCGCGAGCTCAGATGCGTGCTCGAGCCCGAAAAGGGCATCTTCATCGCGGAGAGCGCAAAGGTCATCGAGCGCGCCGTTGAAGCCGGACTCGAGCCGGTCAGCTTCCTTTTGGGCGAGCGCTGGTTGGAGCAACTGTCGCCCCTGCTTGAGCGTGTTGCCGAGGAGCGCGGCGAGGTTCCGGTGTTCATCGCCTCGATGGAGCTCATGGAGCGCCTTACCGGTTTTAACGTCACGCGCGGCGCCCTGGCGGCGTTTCGCCGTCCTGTATTGGCTTCACCATCGGCGTTTCTTGACGGGCTGGTCGAGCGTGCGAAGGAAAGGCCGGTGCGCGTCTGCGTGCTCGAGGGCATCGTCGACCACACGAACGTCGGCGCCATCTTCCGCAGCGCCGCCGCGCTCAACGTCGATGGCATTCTGGTGAGCCCGACGTGCTGCGACCCGCTCTATCGCCGTGCGGTACGGGTGAGCATGGGAACCGTGTTCCAGGTTCCCTGGTGCCGGATCGGCAGCGATGCCCAGAGCTGGCAGCACGATGGCTTGGCGACGTTGCATGAGAGTGGATTTACCTGCGTCGCCATGGCGCTGACCGATGAGTCCGTCTCGCTGGACGACCCCTCGCTTGCTCAGATCGAGCGCATGGCGATCTTTATGGGAACCGAGGGTGCCGGGCTTGCGGCAAAGACCATCGCCGGCGCCGACCTGACGGTGCGCATACCCATGGCGCATGGCGTCGATTCGCTGAACGTGGCCGCGGCGAGCGCGGTCGCCTTCTGGCAGCTGTGTCCGCACGCCGACAACTCATATCATTATCGACCCGGATTGTTCGCGTAGCGGGCGTCTATACCACGCCGCCTGCGCTCAGGTGGGCGGCTTTGTGCTCGGCGTGGCGCAGCCAATGGCCCCAGTGATGGTAGGCCACGAACAGGATGGCCGTCAGAATCCAGGTGACGGGGTAGATCAGTAGCATGGTCTCGATTGTGTGGTGCACGGGCACGACGGCAAGCAGCCAGATGACGCGAAACACGACGGTGCCCAGAATCGTGAGCAGCATCGGGCGTAGGCTCTCTCCCGAACCGCGGATCGCGCCCGAGGTGTTGTCCACGATGGAGTAGAACGCGTAGAACGGCGCGATGAAGTGAATCATGACCGTCGTGTAGCCCGTGACCGCCGGGTCGTCGATGAAGAAGCGCGACAGGGGCTCCACGAACACGACCAGGCCGGCTGACATGCTGCCGATGACGAGGACCGTGATGATGAGCGATGTATGGTAGCCGGCCCGCATGCGCTCGTAGTTGCGCGCACCGAAGTTCTGTGCGGCAAACGTCGTCATGGATACGCCGAGGGCTTCGGTCACCATCCAGATGAACGCATCGAGGCGCGCCGACAGGCCCCAACCGGTCACCGCGTCGGTGCCGAAGGTGTTGACGGTGGACTGGACGATGATGTTGGAGATCGAGTACAGCGACGACTGGATGGCAAGCGGCAGGCCCGTGCCGAGCATGCTCTTGCAGATGCGCGCGTCGATGCCCAGGCGGCGCAGGTCAAGACGCCATGCGCCGTCGGCGCGCATGAGGCGCATGGTCATGAAGGCTGCGTTGATCGTAAGGGTGATGGCCGTCGCCATGCCGCAGCCGGCGGCCTCGAGACCGAGCGCCGCGACGAAGACGATGTCGAGCACGGCGTTGATCAGGCAGCCGCTCGCGATGATGAGGGCGGGCGTGCGCGTGTCGCCTACCGAGCGCAGCAGCGCCGATCCCATATTGAGCACGAGCGAGCAGACCATCGCTGCGGCGTACCAGCGAGAATAGGGGACCGCCTCGCCCATAAGATCCGCCGGCGTGTCCATGAGTGCAAGGATGTGCGGGATGAAGATAACGCCGGCGACGGATATGCAAAGACCGAGCACGAGCGCGATCGTCATCGCGGTGTGGATGGCGCGCGAGAGGCGCTCGTCGTCATGGCTGCCGAAGAACTGACCGGAGATGACGGCGCAGCCCGCGCCGAGGCCGACCGAAAAGCCGACGGCCAACTCGAACAGCGAGGCGGTCGACTGCACGCCGCCCAAGGCGAGCTTGCCGCCGAATTGGCCCAAGATGAACGTGTTGATAAGGGCGTGCGCCTGTTGGAAAAACGAGCTCAGGAAGATCGGTACGCACAGCAGCAGGAGCTGCTTCCAGATGACTCCGTGCGTCACATCGAGCGATGCCGCCCCGGCATGCCGCGACGTGCGTTTTCCGAACGCCATATCCCATCCCTTCCACGTTGTGTGCCCTGAGCATGATAGCAGGTGGCAGGTAATGGTTGGCAAAGGTTTGGTCAGCAGGAAGCATTGCATATGTGAAGTTCCGCTTGAACCCATTCCACGTCATCGCTACGTCCTCAGATGGAATCGGGGTAGGAGCGTGATTATCATCTGCGCATTCGGGTATCTTTGTACCATTGCAAACCGTACGAGACGGAGTATTCGATGGAGATGGATGACCATAAACGTAGACGGAACATGATCCTCTACGTGCTGATCGCGTTCGCGCTGTACCTGGTGCTCAACCAGGTGCTCTTCCCGAACATCGCTCGCCAGCAGATGACAATCAAAGAGGCGAGCTATTCGACCATGATCTCTGACCTCAAAAACGATCGGGTCAAGGACATGGAATACACCGTCGGATCGGATTCCGACGCGCTGTACACCATCAAGGGTGATGATGAGGGCGTCGCCTATCAGACGACTGTTCTTCCCGGCGCCGAAGACTACCTGTCCGAGCTGATCGCCGAATCGGGCGCCAACGTCGTCGTGTCGATTGCGACCAACAACAGCTCGACGTGGCTGTACCTGCTCATCACCTTCGGCCCGCTCATTATCTTCTTCCTGGTGGGCTGGTGGCTCAATCGCAAGATGAAGAAAGCCATGGGCGACGATAACCCCTCGATGGACTTTTCGAGCGGCTTCGGCGGCTTGGGTGGTGGCGGCCTTGGCAAGTCCGGCGCGCGCATCGTCGCCTCCAAGGACGTCGGCGTGACGTTCAAGGACGTCGCGGGCCAGGAGGAGGCCAAGGAGTCCCTCAAGGAGGTCGTCGACTTCCTCGAGAAGCCCGAGCGCTACGAGGCGATCGGCGCCAAGCTGCCCCGCGGCGTGCTGCTCGTGGGCCCTCCGGGCACCGGTAAGACCCTCATCGCCAAGGCCGTAGCTGGCGAGGCGGGCGTGCCGTTCTTCAGCATCTCAGGCTCCGAGTTCGTCGAGATGTTCGTCGGCCGCGGTGCCGCCAAGGTGCGCGACCTGTTCAAGCAGGCCAAGGAGAAGGCCCCCTGCATCGTGTTCATAGACGAGATCGACACAATCGGCAAGAAGCGCGACGGCGGCGGATTCTCGGGCAACGACGAGCGCGAGCAGACGCTGAATCAGCTGCTGACCGAGATGGACGGCTTCGATAACAAGAAGGGCATCGTCGTCGTCGCAGCCACGAACCGACCCGACTCGCTCGACCCGGCTCTGCTGCGTCCCGGCCGTTTCGACCGCCGCGTGCCCATGGAGCTGCCTGACCTTGCCGGCCGTAAGGCGATTCTCGAAATTCACGCCAAGGACGTCAAGACCGAGCCACCGATCGACCTCACGGCCATCGCGCGCGCTACGCCCGGTGCCTCGGGTGCCGATCTGGCCAACATCATCAACGAGGGCGCCCTTCGCGCCGTCCGTTTGGGTCGCAACCGTGCCCGCCAGGAGGACTTCGAGGAGTCCGTCGAGGTCGTCATCGCCGGTCAGCAGCGCAAGTCCACGGTGCTGTCCGACCACGAGAAGCAGGTCGTCTCCTATCACGAGATCGGTCACGCCATCGTTGCGGCGAGCCAGAAGGAGGGCGCGCCGGTCACCAAGATCACGATCGTGCCGCGCACGAGCGGTGCGCTTGGCTACACCATGCAGGTCGAGCAGGACGAGAAGTTCCTGACCACCAAGCAGGAGGTGCTCGACAAGCTCGCGGTGTACTGCGGCGGACGCGCCGCCGAGGAGCTTATCTTCGGCGAGATGACCACCGGCGCCGCCAACGACATCGAGCAGGCCACCAAGCTCGCGCGCAACATGATCACGCGCTTCGGTATGTCCGACGAGTTCGGCATGATGGCGCTCGGCACCGTTCAGAACGCGTACCTCAACCAGGACACGTCGCTCACCTGCGCCCCCGGTACCGCCGAGCGCGTGGACGCTGCGGTGCAGAAGATCATCGCCGACGCGCATGCCCGCGCCCTCCAGATCCTGCGCGAGAACAAGTTCAAGCTGCATGAGCTCGCACGCTATCTGTACAAGAAGGAGACCATCACGGGCGAGGAGTTCATGACGCTCATGCGCCGCGAGAACCCCTTCATGCCCCCGAAGCCCGCAGAGTAAGGGTTCCTTCTCATCGGTATCTCAGTGCGTTTGAACGCCCTGCTTCGGCGGGGCGTTCTCGTGCTTGGTATCTGCTGTTTCGCATGTCGTATTGGTCCGAACGTAACGTCATTGCGGGTATCATGAATCAGAACGATAACCTATCCGCTTCGACCGGGCGCCAGATCATCGCGTGCCCCGCTTCTACTGAAAGGCATCTATGGCAACTGACACCTCACGCGACTTGCGATTTGCGATTCTGATCGACGCCGACAACATCGCGCCGAAATACATCAAGGTCATTTTGGATGAGGTGGCGAACTCCGGCGTCGCCACGTACAAGCGCATCTACGGCGATTGGACGAGCCAGCGGCTCGCCTCGTGGAAGACCTGTTTGCTGGACAACTCGATCATCCCCATGCAGCAGTACAGCTACACGACGGGCAAGAGCGCCACGGACTCCGCCATGATCATCGACGCGATGGACATTCTCTATTCGGGCACCGTCGACGGCTTCGCTATCGTCAGCTCCGATTCCGATTTTACGCGGCTCGTCGCGCGCCTGCGCGAAAGCGGCATGCAGGTGATCGGCATGGGCGAGCAGAAGACCCCTCAGCCGTTCATCTCTGCGTGCAATCAGTTCAAGTACCTCGATCTGCTCTATGCTGCCGGCTCGGTGGCAGATGACGAGGATGAGGAAGACGCGGCTTCGACCTCCCGCACCCGTCGGAAACGCGCGCAGCGCGGCGGGCGCCGCACCTCCGACGATGACGTCCTTGAGCCTTCGTCTGCAAGCGCGAAACGGCACCCGGGCGACGAAGGGGGAGCGCGCGGCACCGCGACGTCGGCTGAGACCGTCGACGACGAGGATGATGCCGGCGAGCTCGCCTTCGGTGAGATGAGCCGTGCCGACCGCCGTCGCCATCTGAAGAAGATCAGGGAGAACATCGATGCGATCGCGGAGAAGTTTTCCGATGACGACGGGTGGGTCTCCCTTGGGCTTCTCGGTGACCAGCTTGGAAAGCGCCTGCCGGACTTCGACGTCCGCAACTACGGCTTCAAGAAGCTCCATCCCTTCCTCAAGTCGCTGGGCACCTACGAGTTCGATGAGCCGGACGTCAGCGGCGGCAGGCGTCAGATCTACCTACGCCTCATTGAAAATTAAGGTGGAATCAGCCGCGTCCCTATGATTCTGGGTGCAGGTGCATTTGAAATATACGATACTGGTATGCGTCACGGCGTCTTGAAAGGAGCACTACCGTGGGTTTTCTCGATGATGTGCAGGCTTCCGTCAACCGGGGTATGGCCGGTGCCAACCGCGGCGTGGAGTCGATGAAGCTTAAGAACCAGATGAGCGATGCGATGAAGCGTCGCCAGCAGCTCGCCGCGCAGCTCGGTGCGAGCCTGTACGATGTAACCAAGGACGACCCTGCGATGCGCACCGGCCGCGAGGCTCTCTACGACGGTATCGCGGAGATCGATCAGGAGCGCGCGAACATCCAGGCTCAGCTCGATGAAATCGAGCGCCAGGCTGCGGCCGCCGCGCAGGCTGCCGTTTCGATCGAGTGCCCGTTCTGCCACACCCGCATGGCGGCGACCGATATGTTCTGCTCGGGCTGCGGCAAGCCCATGGCCGAGGTCCAGGCTGCGCTCGCGGCAGCTCAGGCGCCCGTGGCCGCTCCTGCTGCCCCCGCAGCTCCGCAAGCTCCCACTCCGGTCTGCCCCAACTGCGGGGCCGCCGTGGGCGAGGGCGACGCGTTCTGCATGAACTGCGGTGCCAAGCTCGGCGCCGCGCCGACCGCTCCTGAGCAGCCGGTCGAGCCGATGCCGGTCGAGCAGCCTGCTGAAACCCCCTCTGCGCTCGAGGTCGAGGAGTAAGGGTTTCACGCAGCGTCGTCGATCGCGTGACTGCGTACACAAGACGGGTGGGTACCGACAGCATCGGTACCCACCCGTCGTCATATGGCTGAGATTTCGTTAGGAAAGGGAGCGACCAAACGCGTCGGCGGCCTTCATGGCTTCGATGAAGCGCGTGTCGTCGAACGGTTCGGGATTCGCCTGCTTCCATTCGTTGGTCTCGTGGGCATATGCGCAGATGGCCTCGAGGTGGCTTTCATCCAGATCGAGTTCAGCCAAGGTCACCGGCAGGCCCATGCGCTTGTTGAACTTCGCGTAGCGTTCAAACTCGGCGTTCATGTTCGCGTAGGCGAACATGACGAGCACGCCGAACGAGACGACCTCGCCGTGCAAATGTGCCTTACCTTCGCGGTGAACGCCGGTCGAACCGTTGTAGAAGGCATGCGCGAGCGTCGAGTTGTAGTAGAAGTCGGGCTGATTGGTCAGATTCGACACATATCCGGTGTTCACGACGATATCCAGGGCAATCTGGCGAACCGCCTCGCTGGAACGATTGCTGCGCACGTCCTCGAGACCCTGGACGCCCCATCTCATGAGCGGCTCGGTGCAGGTGTGTGCAAGCGCCAGGCCCAGGCTCGCGGTGTGGCCGAGCTCGCGCGTGCTCGTCGCCCATTCCACCTCGGGCTGCTTTGAGAGGGCGTCGCCCACGCCCGCCCAGAAGTACTCAGCGGGAGCCTCGGCGATGATGCGGGGGTTGATGAAGATATGGGCAGGGCAGGGCGGATAGGCATACCCCTTCAGTGACCCGTCGTCATGGTAGATGACCGCGATGGCGGTTGCCGCGGAGCAGTTGGAGCAGATGGTCGGCACCGAGAAGACCGTCTTGTTCGTTGCCATGGCTGCCGTCTTGACGGTGTCGATGGCCTTGCCGCCGCCGATGGCGAACGCAACGTCGGCCTGCGTAAAGGCAGGGGTCGCGGCCAAGCGGTCGACGTTGGTCTGCGTCGCATCGGTGCCGTAGACGATGGTGTCAAGAATCTCGATATCCGTGTTCGCGAGCGCGTCGGCGATGCCTGGTGCGGCGGCGGCCAGCGCGCGCTTTCCGCCGACGAGCACGACGCGTTTCGCTCCATAATTTGCCAGCGTGGCGGGAATCGCGTCGAACGCATCCTCGCCAACGGTATAGTCGCTCATCTGAACCGTGCGCATCTGTTGGCCTTCTTTCCACGTATGGTGTCCGTCTTGTCGATTATACGCGCGCAATCGCGCTCTCAAAGGGAGCTCTTAGAAACGTCGGCGCTACCGCTCGAAAGGAAACACGATGCCGAACTGAGCGCGAATCCGATCGAGCAGCCGCATGATTGCGAGCGTCTCGTCATGGGGCATCTCGGGGCATTCGATGCGGCCCTCCTCGATGGCGCGCTTGCAGGAAAGAATCTCGTATTCATAACCGGTGATCTGCGCCGGAACCTCGATGGATTCCCGGAGCGAGCAGGTGAGGCCGTCGGCGTCGTAGACGTCGATACGCTGCGGGTTGTTGATGTTCTCGACGCTGATGAAGCCTTTCGTACCGCAGATGAGGCCGCGCCGGTCGGTCATGGTGTGCATGGTCGTGAACATGGTCGCCATGCGTCCGCCGGGATAGGTGATGGTGACCGAATCCTGGCCATCTACTCCCGTCGCGATGGGGACCATGTGCGCATCGATGCGCTCGATGTCATCGCCGAGCACCATGCTCGCGAAGTTCAGAGGGTACACCGTAAGGTCCAGCAGGGCCCCGCCGGCCAGCGCCGGATCGGTCATGCGTCGGTTCATATCGACTTTATAGCCAAGGTTGGCATCGACGGTAACGACGTCGCCGATCGCCCCCTCGGCAAGCAGGTTGTCGATGATGGTTCGCGAGGGCATGTACCGGGTCCAGATGGCCTCGGCGAGCAGGACGCCCCGTTTGCGGGCTGCCGCGATCATCTCGCGTGCCTGGTGTTCATTGGCGGCAAAGGCCTTCTCGCACAGGACGTGATGGCCTGCCTCGATCGCCTTGAGCGTCCATTCGTAGTGATGGGAATGGGGGAGCGCTATGTAGACGAGGTCCACATCTGGATCGGCAAGGAGTTCTTTATAGGAGCCGTATGCCCGCGTAAAGCCCCAGCGCTCGGCAAAAGCTTGGGCGCGGTCGTATTCGCGCGCTGCGACGGCGAAGTTCTCCGCCTCTTCCATCCGCATGATCGTTGCGGCCATCTGGCTTGAGATGTTGCCCGCCCCGAGATATCCAACGCGCATCGGTTGCTCCTTTCATGGTGTGTTATCGTGCGCAGGCGGGCCCTGCCGCATTTGCGTCACAATATGCCCGGTCTCGATCGCCTGCGATGCTCTTGAAGGAGTGTATATGAAGCTCACCATGTTGGGCACCGGAAACGCACCGGTGACCGAATGCTATAACACGTGTTTCGTCATCTCCGATGACGATCGCCACCTGCTGGTTGACGGAGGCGGTGGCAACACGCTGCTCGCGCAGCTCAAGCGCGCCGGAATCGATTGGAAGGACCTGCGCGAGGTCTTCGTCACGCACAAGCATATCGACCACCTGCTCGGTATCGTATGGCTCATGCGCATGATCTGCCAGAACATGCGCCGCGGGACCTACGACGGCGAGGCGACGATCTATGGACACGACGAGGTCATCGCCATCCTGCGCGATATGGCCTCCACGCTGCTGGCATCTAAGGATGCGGCGTATATCGACGACAGGCTTCATCTCGTCGTCGTGGGTGACGGCGAGACGCGTGAGCTTATCGGCCATGCCGTGACGTTCTTCGACATCGCCTCGACGAAGGCCAAGCAGTTCGGCTTCCATATGGATTTGGGAGACGACCGCAGCCTGTGCTGCTGCGGCGACGAGCCGTACAACGATCGCGAGGAGCCCTACGCCGCCGGCGCCACCTGGCTTTTGCATGAGGCGTTTTGCCTCCATGCGCAGGCCGACGTGTTCCGACCCTATGAGAAGCACCACTCCACCGTCAAGGACGCTTGCGAGCTTGCCGAGCGACTTGGCGTCAAGAACCTTGTGCTCTATCACACCGAGGACAAGAGCATCGCGCGTCGGCGCGAGCTCTACACCGCAGAGGGCTCGGCCTATTTCCATGGCAACCTCATCGTGCCCGACGATCTGGACGTCATAGAGCTGTAGCAACCTGCATCAGCGCTATCGCAGTTCATGTGAAGACCTCGTGATGTGCGATATGCGTGTTCGCGCACGGTCGACGTGCTACAATTCCTGCCATGGCTGTGAAGGGGAGGAGTAGCCGGCCCCCGCGCGCACAAGAGAGCGGACGGTAGCTGCGAAGTCCGCGCGCGCGACCGAGCGAATATCACCCTGGAGCTGCGGCCCGAACGAAAGGAGCGATCCTTTTCAGTAGACGTCGCCGGGACGACCGCCGTCATGTGGTCGGCCGAGTACGGGCACCATGCGTGCCTAAGCTGGGTGGTATAGCGAGGAGCTCGCGCGGACCTAGGTCCGTGCATTCAAGGCGCTTCGTCCCAGCTTGAAGGGACGGGCGCTTTTTTCATGCGACAAGCGCCCAGTAGAGCGAAAGGGGTATTCGTGGCAAACGAGTACAAGGGCAGCATGAATCTGCCCAAAACCAAGTTCCCCATGAGGGCCGCGCTGGCGCAGCGCGAGCCCGAGCGCCTGCGCCGCTGGCAGCAGGATAAGGTCTACGAGCAGATGCTCAAGAAGAACGAGGGGCACGACAAGTTCATCCTGCATGACGGTCCTCCGTATGCCAACGGCCCCATCCACATCGGCCATGCCATGAATAAGATCTCCAAGGACATCATCGAGCGCTATCAGGCCATGCAGGGCTACCAGACGCCGTATGTTCCCGGCTGGGACTGCCATGGCCAGCCGATCGAGCACAAGGTCGAGGAGATGCTCGGTACCGAGAAGTTCAACGCGACGCCGGTGGCCGAGATTCGCGAGCTGTGCCGCAAGTTCGCCGTCGAGAACATCGACCTGCAGCGCGAGGGCTTCAAGCGCCTGGGCGTGCTGGGCGATTGGGACAATCCTTATCTCACCCTGTACCATCAGCACGATGCCGCCGACATCGAGGTCTTCAAGGCCATGTTCGACCGCGGCATGATCTATCGCGGCCATAAGCCGGTGCACTGGTGCAAGCATTGCCACACCGCGCTCGCCGAGGCCGAGATCGAGTACTCCGACGAGACCTCGCCCTCCATCTACGTGCGCTTCGAGCTGACGTCCAAGCCCGCCGGCCTGGAGTCCTTCGCCGGCCCGGTCGACTTCATCATCTGGACGACGACCCCGTGGACCATCCCCTCCGACCAGGCGGTATCGCTCAAGCCCGGCGCCATCTACACCGCCATCGAGCACGACGGCCGCGCCGAGATCATGCTGAAGGATCTTGCTGCTAAGGTCTGCGATGTCGCCGGCTGGGAGTGCACGCCGGTTGTGGTCGACGGCAAGCCCTACGAGGTGCCCGCCGAGACCTTCGACCATCTGCACTACCGCCAGCCCATCTTCGACGACGTCGAGGGCGTGGCGCTGCTCGCCGACTACGTGGGCACCGAGGACGGTACCGGCATCGTCCACAACTCGCCGGGTCACGGCGTCGACGACTACTATGTCTGCATGAAGGAGGGCATGGACATCTGCATGCCCGTCGACGACGACGGCAAGTTCTACGTCGGCGACAGCTTCGGCACGGGCGGCCCGTTCTCCGGCATGGATACCGATGAGGCCAACCCCCACATCATCGAGTTTCTGCGCGAGCGCGGCACGCTGGTTGCGTCCGTCAAGATCACGCACAGCTACCCGCACTGCTGGCGCTGCAAGAACCCCGTGCTGTTCCGCGCGACCGACCAGTGGTTCGTCTCCATGGACAAGACTGGTCTGCGCGAGCAGGCGAGCGATGCGATCCAGAACCATGTGACGTGGTACCCGGCGCACGCCGCCAACCGCATCGGCGCCATGGTCGAGCAGCGTCCCGACTGGTGCATCTCGCGCCAGCGCAACTGGGGCGTGCCCATCCCGAGCTACACCTGCGCCGACTGCGGCGAGAAGATCATGAACGACGACACGCTCGACGCCGTGATCAAGCTGTTCCACGAGAAGGGCTCCGACGCCTGGTTCACGGATGCGCCCGAGAGCTACCTGGGCGACGCCTGCGTATGCCCCAAGTGCGGCGGCCATCACCTCAAGGCCGACCGCGACATCCTCGACGTGTGGTGGGACTCCGGTGTGTCCTGGCGCGCGGTGTGCCAGGGTCGCGACGAGCTCGAGTATCCCGCTGACGTGTACCTCGAGGGTTCCGACCAGCACCGCGGTTGGTTCCAGAGCTCGCTGCTCACGAGCGTGGGCGCCAACGGTATCGCGCCGTACAAGGCGGTCGTGTCCCAGGGCTTCACGTTGGACGGCCAGGGGCGCAAGATGTCCAAGTCGCTCGGCAACGTCATCGACCCCAACAAGGTCTGCGACGAGATGGGCGCCGACATCATCCGCCTGTGGGTCGCAAGCGTGGACACCTCCACGGACGTCGCCATCGACCACGAGATCCTTGCTCGCACCTCGGATGCGTACCGTCGCTTCCGCAACACCTTCCGGTTCCTGCTCGGCGAGCTCGAGGACCAGTTCGACCCGGCGACCGAGGGCGTTGCCTTCGCCGACCTGCTGCCGCTCGACAAGCTCATGCTTGCGCGCTTGACGCAGGTTCAGGCCGAGGTCGACGACGCCTTTGCCGCCTACGAGTTCAATCGCGTCTACCGCACGCTGTACGACTTCGTCGTCACGGAGCTCTCCAACGTGTACCTCGATGCCCTGAAGGATCGTCTGTATTGCGAGAAGGTCGGTTCGCTGGCACGTCGCAGCGCCCAGACGGTGCTGGCTGAGCTGCTTTCGATGCTTCTGCGCGATCTGCAGCCCATCTTGGCCTACACCTGTGACGAGGTCATGGAGTTTGCGCCCGCCGGCTGCCGCGACAACCAGCGCTATGCGGCTCTGCTCGACTGGTATCACGCCCCGATCACCCTCGAGGAGGCCAACGAGTACAAGCCTGTGCTCGAGGCGGCTCTCGAGCTGCGCGGTGCCGTGACGAAGGCCCTTGAGGAGGCTCGCGCCGCCGGTACGTTCACCAAGAGCCAGGCCACGCGCATCGTCGCCACGGCACCCGCCGAGGCCTACGCGCTGCTCACCGGCGACAAGGCCTGCGATCTGGCCGAGTTCTTCATCGTCTCCGAGCTTGAGCTCGCCTGCGGCGACGAGTTTACCGCCACGGTCGAGGAGGCGCGCGGCGAGTGCTGCGACCGCTGCTGGAACTTCCGCACCACCACCGGTGCCCACGGCGAGCATGCGCACATCTGCGATCGTTGCGCCGAGGCCATCGGAGCGTAGCGCCGTGCGGTTTCGACGCGCCGGGCGCGTCGAAGGAACTTAAGCAACCGTCCCGCCGAGACCGAGCGCCTTGGCGGGACTGTTTCGTATGGGAATGCCGATGGGGAGGAACATGACGGGTGGAAACCGGGGCCGCGTGCCCTCGCTTCGCTGGCGCCTCGCGGTCGCAGGCGTCCTTGCCGCTATATTCCTGCTCGCTGACCAGCTGACCAAGCTTGCTGTTCGCGACGCCGTGGCGCACGGGTTCACGGACGCCGATCTTGTACCGGGCGTTGTAGGTCTGCGCTATGTCGAGAACATCGGTGCCTCGTTCAGCATCGGCGAGGGTCTGTCGCCGCTGTTCGCGCTGTTTGCCGTCGCCGTCGTCTGCGGCAGCGTCGCCTACCTCATGCGCGCCCCGCTCGTGTCCCGGCTTGAGGTCATCGGGCTCGGCATGGTCGCCGGCGGCGCCATCGGCAACGCCATCGATCGCGTCGCGCTGGGCTTCGTCACGGATTTCATCGCGACGGAGTTCATCGATTTCCCCGTCTTCAATATCGCTGACATCGGAATCACCTGCGGCGTGGCTATCGCGTTTATCGGCTTCGTCGTCTCGCCGGCGAACCGCGAGCTCGCGGCGGATACCGACAGGGGAGGAGCGGGACATGAGCGCTGACGTCTACCTGCTTGTCACGTCCGAGTTCGTCGGTTCGCGCCTTGACGCCTACCTGGGCGCCCAGGCTTCCTGTCCTTCCCGCTCTGCCTGTGCGCGCCTGATCGAGGGCGGGGCGGTGGATGTCAACGGCGATGTCTGCACGTCCAAGAAGTACGTCGTCTGCGACGGCGACCGCATCGAGGTCGAGCTTCCCGAGGTGCGCGAGCCCGGTGCCTTGGAGCCCCAGGCCATTCCGCTCGATATCCGCTACGAGGACGATTATCTTATCGTGCTCTCGAAGCAGCGCGGCCTTGTGTGCCACCCGGCGCATGGGCACGAGTCGGGAACGCTCGCCAACGCGCTGGTCTACCATTGCGGCGCCGACCATCTCGGGACGTTACAGGGCGAGGACCGGCCCGGCATCGTGCATCGCCTCGATCGCGACACGTCCGGGCTCATGCTCGCCGCAAAGGATGACGACACGCAGCGTGCGCTGCAGGACCTCATCAGACTC
Source organism: uncultured Collinsella sp. (assembly GCA_949287055.1). Classification (GTDB taxonomy): domain Bacteria; phylum Actinomycetota; class Coriobacteriia; order Coriobacteriales; family Coriobacteriaceae; genus Collinsella. Next base: position 21,484 of record CASEEY010000001.1, on the reverse strand, counting down.
CGTACGCTCGATCGACGCTATATCGCCTTGTGCCATGGATACATCGCCATGGATTCGGGGACCATCAACACCGGTATCGCGCGGTCCACGAAAGATCGCGTCAAGATGGCCGTCTCCGACGACCCCTTCGCACGGCAGGCCATCACCACCTTCAAGGTGCTCGAGCGCTTCGAGGCCTATCGGGGCGACGAGGGGTACACGCTCGTCGAATGCCATCTGTATACCGGGCGTACCCATCAGATTCGCGTGCACATGCGCCACATCCATCATGCGCTCGTGGGCGATCCGCTTTACGGCACCGGTTCGGAGCGCGCCAACCTCGGTCTTGACCGCCAGTTCCTTCATTCGTGGCGCGTGCGTTTCGACCATCCCATCACCGGCGTGTCGATCGAGCGACGCGACGTTTTGCCGTGGGATCTTGCAGCCGCCTACGACGAGATCGCCGACCGTTCGATGGGCCGCACCGAGGAAGGGGAGCGTATCGTTCCCTACCTGCTTGAGGAGTAGCTGCATTCGATGTCGGATGCCGATACGGCGCGTGCGTTTTATCGGCACCGATGCTTTTCTCGCTGTGCGGCACCTTTCGTGACACATAAGCTTCACCACCGGTTGACATCCCTGCGCTACACTGGCACAACGTGTGGTATCGATAGGAGCCGGCATGCTGTTTGATTTTTCGCACATCACGCCGATTGTGGCTTTTAATTTCATCGTCAGCGGTCTGTTTGGCGTCTGCTTTTTGTATCAGGTCGTCTTTTTCCTTTTGGGCGCGATCCGCGGCGAGGTGAAGCTGCCGCGCGCCAAGCGACAGCATCGGTATGCGTTTTTCATCGCGGCCCATAACGAGGAGGCGGTCATCGCCAATCTCGTCCATTCCATCCAGGATCAGGATTATCCGGCGGAGCTGATCGACATCTTCGTCGTCGCCGACGCGTGCACCGACGACACGGCGCGCGTTGCACGCGAGGCCGGCGCCATCGTGTACGAGCGCAACGATCTGGCGCGCAAGGGAAAAAGCTGGGTGATGGACTACGGCTTCGACCGCATCCTCAACGAGTATCCCGGAACATACGAGGCCTTCTTCATCTTCGATGCCGACAACCTGCTGTCGCGCGACTACGTCACCATCATGAACGACGCCTTCGATATGGGGTATCTTGCGGTGACGAGCTATCGCAACTCCAAGAACTACGGAAGCTCGTGGATCTCGGCGGCATACGCCACGTGGTTTTTGCGGGAGGCGCGCTTCCTGAACAACGCGCGCATGATCTGCGGCACGTCATGCGCGGTCTCGGGCTCGGGGTATCTGGTCTCGGCGAAGATCATCGAGGGCATGCATGGCTGGGATTTCCATACCCTGACCGAGGACATTCAGTTCTCCACCTTCTGCGCGATTCACGGGGTGCGCATCGGATACGCGCCCGCCGAGTTCTTCGATGAGCAGCCGTTGACCCTCGCGGCGTCCTGGAAGCAGCGCATGCGCTGGACGAAGGGCTTCTACCAGGTCTTTTTCACCTATGGCGCGCATCTGCTCAAATCCATCGCGTTTTTCCGCCGTTTTGCCGCCTACGATCTGCTCATGACCATTGCGCCGGGCATGCTGCTCACGCTCATCTCGGTGCTGGTGAACCTGACCTTCATGATCGTCGGGTCCTTGAGCCACGGCTTTTTGGCGACCGACGCCGAGCTGTCCATGTGCTTCGGGTCGCTCATCATGACGCTGCTGTCTATGTATGGGACGTTTTTCGTGCTTGGGTTGCTGACGACGGTCTTCGAGTATCGGCACATTCACTGTCCGAGCAAGCTGCGCATCTTCACCAACCTCTTCACGTTCCCGCTGTTCATGTTCACCTACATCCCGATCACGGTCGCCGCGCTGTTCCTGAAGGTCGACTGGGTGCCTACGCCGCATGACGTCTCGGTGACCCTCGACGAGGTCATAGAGGGCGCAAAATAGCGCGTATCCGCGCTGGGCATTCGGTTATCGGGTCGGGATGCGGCTTTCGCTCGCGTCGGTCAGTTCGGCGAAGCCCCCGTATGGTCGCATGAGGGCGGTATCCTCGCGCATGATGCCCGAGGTTTGGCTTGTCCGCACGGCGACCGAATAGAGCAGCAGGCCCAAGGCGATGCCGACCAACGCGAGAACACCGAATACGACAGCGAGCAGCGTATAGGCGAAACGCGAGTCGTTTGCTTGGTCGCGCGTGGAGGCGCTTGCGCTTTCGATCGGTTTTCTCAGGCTGTTTGCCGGCGGGTATGTGACGTGTCCGTTCGCTTCGATGTCCATGCGTTCCTCTCTTGGTGCTCTGCCCATTATAGCCAACCCGCTCTTTCCTAAACCCACCCATGTCCCGACTGGTCGGTTGGGTTTTTGTCGGACAGTGAGGTAGAGATTTCGCGCCCCGTCAGCCCCCTCGGTTTTACGACGTAGCATGTTCGCACCGGCGTCGTCATGCAAAGGGGAAAGCATGGGGCTATCGAGCGAATGCATTGTGAGCGCATGGTGCGCAGCCTATATCGCAGTCCTCTCGATCGCTGCGGTCGTGGACGCGCGCACGCGAACCTTTCCCAACCGCCTGGCTGGATTGCTTTTGCTGGTCAGCGTTGCCTACAGCCTGTGCGGTCGGGGCATTGCGGCGACGGTGCGCGATGCGCTGGTCGCCTGTGTCGTCTGCGCGCTTCTTGTCGTCATCGAGATGGTCTGGCGAAGCGCTGTCGGCTGCGTGGGACTTGGCATGGGCGACATCAAGTTCCTGTTCGCCTCCGCGTGGTGCGGTTTCTCTGTCGCCGTCCTCTCCTTTGCGGCCGGTTTGATTGCGCTGGGCGTTTGCGCCCTCGTGTTCAGGCGCCCCTCCTTGCCGCTTGTCCCGTTCATCGTTCCGTTTCAGGTCCTGTTCACCCTTGCGGCTTGATGTGCTGACGATATCGCCAAGCGTGTGTCCGCGCGATGTGCGACTATGTGTGTGAGAGAACTCTGAAGGAGGCCGGCCATGTCCCCACGTATCGACACCTTGCTTGACACGACCGCTGTCCGCGAGCGCATCGCCTCTATACCCGACACGCTGTCTGACGAGCTGACCGCCCGCATGATCGAGGATCGCGCGCGCGGGTGGGTGAATCCCTATCGAACCGATAACCGCCAGGCTATTCGGCGCGAGGCACGGCGCAGCGACGAGGCGAGCATCTGGCGCCCTTCCTTCGTGCGCGATGTCGAAAAGATCATCCATACGCCTGCGTACAACCGCTATGCCGGAAAAACCCAGGTGTTCAGCTTTCGCAGCAATGACGATCTGTCGCGTCGCGGCATCCACGTGCAGCTCGTGAGCCGCATCGCGCGCGATATCGGGTATGCGCTCGGTCTCAACTGCGACCTGATCGAGGCGATCGGCCTTGGACACGATCTGGGGCATACGCCGTTTGGGCATGCCGGCGAGCGCGCGCTCAACGATGTGTACCATGCGCGTACCGGTCGCTGGTTCTTCCACAATGTGCACTCCGTACGCGTGCTCGATGCGCTGTACGGGCGCAACCTGACGCTGCAGACGCTCGATGGGTGCCTGACCCACAACGGCGAGTACGAGCAGCGCGTGTTCGAGCTCTCGGGCCTCTCGTCGTTTGACGAGCTCGATGAGACGGTCGAGGCGTGCTGCTCCGACGGCGATCTTGCCATCGGCCATCTTCGTCCTATGACCCTCGAGGGGTGCGTTGTGCGTATCTCGGATATCATCGCCTATGTCGGCCGCGACCGTCAGGATGCCATCGCTGCCGGGCTGCTCGATGAAGACGTGTTCGCCGATGGGCTTGGCGGCCGCTACAATTCATGGATTCTGTCGCACGCGTCGGTCGACATCATCGAGCACAGCTACGGCAAGGACCGCATCGAGATGAGCGAGGAGCTGTTCGCCGAGATCTCCCGTGCGAAGGCGGAGAACTACGCGAAGATCTACCGCTCGAGCGGCATCGAGGGGGAGCGCGCCGAGGTGCTCGCCCGCGCGTTCAGTCTGATGTATGAGCACTGCCTGGGCGATCTGCGCGCCCACGACGAGTCGAGCTACATCTTCCGTCACCACATCGCGCGCATCGACGCCACGCTTCGCCATTACGGCAAGCGCTATGAATGGGAGCGCGACTTGGACCAGACGGTCGTCGACTATATCGCGAGCATGAGCGACGGCTACTTTGCCGAGTTGGCGACCAAGCTGTTTCCTGAAATCAAGTTTCCGCAACGCACATACATCAACGAGCGGTAGGGCGTATCGTTCGGTATCGACGGCTCTCGCATCGATTGGGGTACACTGTCAGCCATGGAAACTCTTTTCAGTGACAACGAGCGCGCCCAGCGGCTCCGCTACGCGCCGCTTGCGGTGCGCATGCGCCCCACCACGCTTGACGAATACGTGGGCCAGACGAAGGCCGTCGGGCCCGACTCATGGCTGCGCCGCGCCATCGAGCGCGATGTGCTCTCGAGCGTCATCCTGTACGGTCCCGCCGGTACGGGGAAGACCACCCTTGCCCATATCATCGCCGCCCATACGCGCAGCGAATTCGTCGAGGTGTCTGCCGTCACCGGCACGGTGAAGGACCTGCGCCGTGAGATCGAGGCCGCCAGCCACCGTCTCATGGCGTTCGGGCGCCGCACCATCCTGTTCATCGACGAGATTCACCGCTTCAGCCGTTCCCAGCAAGATGCGCTGCTTCACGCTGTCGAGAACCGCACGGTCGTGATGATCGGAGCCACGACCGAGAACCCCTACTTCGAGGTCAACTCCGCGCTTCTGTCCCGCAGCCGCGTGGTCGAGCTCGAGCACCTATCCGACGACGACATCGCTGAGCTCGTCCGCCGCGCGATTCGCGATGAGCGGGGTCTTGCCGGTGCGTTCAGCGCCTCGGAGGAGACCGTGAGCGCCATCTGCACGCTCGCCGCCGGCGATGCGCGCAGCGCGTTGACGACCCTTGAGCTCGCGAGCGAGATCGCCGCCACGCGCGCGGAGGAGCCGAGCCCTGATCATCCGGTCGCTATCCTTGTCGAGGACGTCCAGGCCGCCAACCCGCGACGGGGCCTGTCCTACGACAAGAGCGGCGACATGCACTATGACATCATCTCGGCGTTTATCAAGTCCATGCGCGGAAGCGACCCCGACGCGACGGTCTACTGGCTCGCCCGCATGATCGATGCGGGGGAGGACCCGAAGTTCATCGCGCGCCGCATCATGATCCAGGCATCCGAGGACATCGGCAACGCCGATCCCCAGGCCCTGCTCGTCGCCGAGGCTGCCTTCAAGTCCGCTGAGGTGATCGGATATCCGGAGTGTCGCATCAACCTCGCCCAGGCGGCCCTCTACAACGCGCTCGCTCCGAAGAGCAACGCGTGCGAGGCCGCCATCGATGCCGCACTTGCCGATGTGCGCACAAGCGGTCAGCGCGAGGTCCCCAGCCATCTGCGCGACCGCCACCGTCCCGGGTCGGAGAACTACGGCACCTACCGGTACCCTCACGACTATCCGAGTGGTTGGGTCGAGCAGCGCTATCTTCCCGATGGTCTCGAGCGCGGCGCGTTTTGGAAGCCCGCCGGTCGCGGTTGGGAGGAATGGCGCTATGAGCAGTCGTCCCGGGACCGCTCGGGTGAGGGACCTCAGGCGGTGGAGGGCTCGTGACCGTCTGCGCCCGTTCGCGCATGGAAGGTGCGCAAGCGGGTACTATGCTGTAATGCGCCCGTAAACGTTTCGGGTCGCGGTTCGTTTCGTACGTTGGGAGATACCATGGACCCCCTTCAGATCGCACTGATCGTGCTTGCCATCGCTGGCGTCTGGGCGGTCGTCGAGCTCGCCTTGACGCTGCGTCGCGCTCGCTCGTCGGTCGATGCGCTTGACCGGACCCTCGAGTCCGTCAACGCCACCGTCGCCGAGGCGCGCCCGGTGATCGCCAAGCTCGACGGGGCTATTGACGACATCCAGCCCGCTCTTTGCCAGGTTGAGCCCCTGCTCAAGCAGGGCAGCATCGCCGTCGAGGCGCTTTCGGCCGACCTCATCGAGGTCAATGGGGTCCTGCGCGATGTCTCGAACGTCACGGGAAGCGTATCGACCGCCTCGGGCGCCGTGACCGGTATCGCTAACGCCGCCTCCGAAAAGGTCCAGCGTCTGTTCGCCAAGCATCATGATGAGCCCGCCGCCGGCAGCCGTGTGCTGTCCGATACGGCCGGCGACGCTGCCGTGACGGGGGAGGGCGACGCCGCACCCGACGATGAGGCCGTACCGCCCGTCGCCGAAGCGGACGAGCCGAAGCGCCGCTACTACACCTATTCCGATGAGACTGTATCGACCGATCAGGAGAGCTCCGATGAGTAGCATCAATTCGACCGTCAAGCTGACCGTTACGGCCGACCCCCATCTTGCACGGCTCGTCCGCATGACGGCTGCGAATGTGGCGACGCTGAGCTCGATGAGCGTCGACCGTGTCGAGGACATCCGCATGGCCGCAGAGGAGGCGTTCGTGCTCGCCTGCGCCGTGGCCCCCGGCCACGACGTCCCCATCTCGTTTACGTTTGACGCCGATGCCGTGTCCATGTCCTTCGACCTTGAAGGGTCGTCTTTTGAGGCTGCTTCCGACGCCGAGTCCGCGGTGTACGCCGACCTGATCTTGGGTGCCGTATGCGATTCCTACGAGAAGCGCGCCCAGCCGGCAGCCATCCTCATGACCTTGAAAGCAGATGTGCGATGACCGATAAGACCGCTTCCGGCAAGGCGGCGTGGGACAAGGAGAAGACGCACGAGCTCTTTCGTCGCTACAAGGAGCATGGCGACATGGACGCTCGCGAGAAGCTCGTCATGTCCCATCTGAACCTCGTCCGCTTTCTTGCCAACAAGTTCAAGAACCGCGGTGAACCGCTCGACGACCTCATGCAGGTCGGCTACCTCGGACTGCTCAAGGCGATCGATCGCTTTGATCCCGACCGCGGGCTCGAGTTCACCACGTACGCGACGCCCACTATCCTGGGCGAGATCAAGCGCCATTTCCGCGATAAGGGCTGGAGCGTTCGCGTTCCCCGCCGCCTGCAGGAGCTTTCGGCGAAAGTCAACCAGGCTACCGACGCCCTGACCACTGAGCTCCAGCGTTCTCCGACGGTTGAGGAGATCGCCGAGTACCTCGGGGCCTCGGTCGACGAGGTCCTGGAGGCGATGGAGTCCTCATCGGCCTACACCTCGGTTCCCCTCGAGGCGCCGGGCAGCTCGGACGCCGACGATACGCCGTCGGTGCTCGACCGCTACGCCTCCGAGGACAGCGATCTGTCCTTTACCGACGACCGTCTTGTCATCGAGGAGGCGCTCAAGGGCTTTTCTCCCCGTGAGCGCGAGGTCATCGAGATGAGGTTCGTGCGCGGTATGACACAGATCGAGATCGCCGAGCAGCTCGGCGTCTCCCAGGTTCAGGTGTCGCGCCTGCTGCGCCGTACGCTCAAGAAGATCCAGGACAAAATCGATCCCGAGGGGGTTATGGGTAAGCGATGAACCAGACCCCGCATACTGAAGTCCGCCACGATCGCACCCTGCGCGATACGCGCATCCTGACGTTGCGCATCTGGTCCGTCGTCGGCGCGCTGGTCATCGGTGCCGTGCTGCTCAACGTGGTCGGTGTCTTGGCGCCGGTCATCGAGTTTCTGGCGGTCGGATCGCTCATCGCCTTCGTCGAGGCGCCGATCGTCAACGGGCTGGAGCATCGCGGTGTTCCCCGCGGCATCGGTGCGCTCGTCGGCCTCATCGTCGTGATCGCGGTCGTCGTGCTGCTTGCGACGATGCTTCTGCCCATGTTCATCGAGCAGATCGTCGACGTGCTCAACCAGATGCCGCGCTACTTCTCGGCGATCTCCGTGCAGATTCAAAGCCTCATCGAAAGCGTCCGGGCGTTCACCTCGAGCGACATGGTCGGCGGCGTGAGCGATGTGCTCACGACGGTGCAGCACAATGCGGCCCAGTTTGCGACAGATCTGGCGACGGATCTGGGACGCGGTGTCATGCCCGCCATCGGCGGCGTCGCCAACACGATGTTCATCGTCTTCCTCGGGCTCGTGCTTGCGTACTGGCTTGCGTGCGACTACCCGACGATTCATGGCGAGATCGGCTTGGCGCTCGGCGAGGGCAAGGAGGACGACTACCGCTTCATCGTCGCGATCCTTTCGCGCTCGGTGGGCGGCTACATGCGTTCGATGATCATCACCTCCGCGATCAACGGCGTGATGGTGTTCGTCGGGCTGCTTATCGCCGGGCATCCGTATGCCGGGCTCATGGGCGTCACGACCGCCATCTTCCATCTGATTCCGGTCATCGGCCCGTGGTTCTCCGCCGCCATCGCGGTGATCATCGCGGTGTTCTACAGTCCCGCGCTCGCCATATGGACGCTTGCCATCGTGATCGTCGCCCAGAACGTGACCGACAACGTCCTGTCGCCGAAGGTCATGCAGTCCACCGTCCAGGTGCATCCCGCCATGAGCCTGGCCGCCATCGTCATCGGCTCGACGCTCATGGGCCCGATCGGCATGGTCGTGGCCATCCCGCTCTGTGCCGCCCTGAAGGGCCTGTTCATCTTTTATTTCGAGAAGAGCACCAAGCGTCAGCTTGTCGACTACAACGGGGCGATTTTCCGCGGTACGCCGTATCGTGACGAGCACGGCGCCCCGGTCCCTGCCTTCGACGCATTGGGCGATGACACGTTCGTCAGCGATTCCGAGCTCATCTCCGACGATGCGGTGCCCGATGCCGTTGCGGTCCCCAAGCCCAAGGTGGAGCTCGACAACCCATGGGTCAAGCTCACCGGGCTTCAGCCCGGAGCGACAGGGGTGTTCAAGATTCCCTTCGGCTCTGCGCCGAGCGATGGAGGCGATGAGGACAATCCTTCCGACGACGACGGTCGGTGAGGCGACTGCATAGGTCACAAGGGCGGCTCGATTGGTTTTCGGGCCGCCTTTCGTGTGTTTCAGGGGCTTTCGGTGTGCGTCTCGCTTTTTACGCGGCCCCTGTTCGGCGTCCGCTATACTAGGTGCGTTTACGCCTATCGAACGTATCGAACCCGAGGAGATTGAAGCATGACCGCTCAAGTTCCGACCATGACCACCGCGGAGATCCGCTCCGCGTTCCTGAAGTTCTTCGAGGATCGCGGCTGCAAGCTGTTCCCCAGCTCCCCGCTGATTCCCGACGATCCCTCGCTGCTGCTCGCCAACGCCGGCATGAACCAGTTCAAGCAGTATTATCAGGGCAAGAAGACCATGCACGAGATCGGTGCGACCTCGTGCCAGAAGTGCGTGCGCACCAACGATATCGACATCATCGGCTCCGATGGCCGTCACGCCTCGTTCTTCGAGATGCTCGGCAACTTCTCGTTTGGCGGCGTCTCCAAGGAGCAGGCCTGCCGCTGGGCGCTCGAGCTGTCCACCGAGGTCTTCCATCTGCCGATCGAGCGTCTGTACTTCACGGTGTTCACCGACGACGACGAGACCCATGACATCTGGCGCTCGCTCGGTGTCGCCGAGGACCACATCTCCCGTCTCGGTGAGGACGACAACTTCTGGGCCGCTGGTCCCACCGGCCCCTGCGGTCCTTGCTCGGAGATCTACTACGACATGGGCGAGGACGTCGGCTGCGGCCGTCCCGACTGCGCGCCGGGGTGCGACTGCGACCGCTTCCTGGAGTACTGGAACCTCGTGTTCACTCAGTTCGATCGCCAGGAGGACGGCTCGATGCCCGAGCTTCCGCACCGCAACCTCGATACGGGCATGGGTCTCGAGCGCATGAGCGCCATCATGCAGGGCAAGACCTCGTTTTTCGACAGCGACATCATGCAGGGCCTCATCAAGCTCGGCGAGGAGATCTCCGGTGCGACGTACGTGAGCGATGACTACGCCGGTGCGAGCCGTTCGCTGCGCATCATCGCCGACCACGCCCGCTCCGTTGACTTCATGATCTCCGACGGCATCCTGCCGGGCAACGAGGGCCGCGGCTACGTGCTGCGCCGCCTGCTGCGCCGCGCCGTGTTCCACGGCCGCCTGCTCGGCGTGACCGAGCCGTTCCTCGGCCGCTTCATCGATCGCGTGAACGAGCTCATGGGCGATGCCTACCCTGAGCTCACGAAGAACGTCGCGCTGGTCAAGGGTATCGTCGGTGCCGAGGAGGAGCGCTTCTCCACGACGCTCGACAACGGCCGCGTCTACCTTGACGAGGCTCTTGCCAAGCTCGGTGAGGGAGAGGTGCTCGACGGCGCCTCCGCCTTCATGCTGCACGACACCTTCGGCTTCCCGATCGACCTGACCGTCGAGATCGCCGAGGGCGCCGGCCACGCGGTCGATATCGACGGCTTCAATCGCGAGATGGAGGCCCAGCGCGAGCGCGCCCGCGCCAACGTCAAGGGCGATGCCTGGGGCTCGTTCAACGATGTGTGGACCGAGCTTTCCGACACGCTCGCCGCAACCGAGTTCTGCGGATACGATGCGCACGAGCTTAAGGACGCGCAGGTGCTCGCGATCGTGCGCGACGGCGAGGCCGTCGACGCTGCCCAGGCCGGCGATACGGTCGACGTCGTGCTGGATCGCACGCCGTTTTACGCCGAGATGGGCGGTCAGGTGGGCGACGCCGGCACGCTTTCACTCGACGGCTGCGAGCTCTCCGTCACGGATACGAAGGCTCACAACGGGCTGTACGCCCATCGCGCCGAGGTGGCGTGCGGATCGATCAAGGTCGGCGACACCGTCTGCGCGGCCATCGACGTCAAGCGCCGTGAGCTCATCCGCCGCAACCATACGGCTACCCACCTGCTCGACGCGGCCCTGAAGGAGGTCCTGGGCGATCACGTCAACCAGGCCGGCTCCCTTGTCTCGTCCGAGCACCTTCGTTTCGACTTCACGCATTTCGAGGCGCTTTCCACCGAGCAGCTCGAGCGCATCGAGGCGCTCGTCAATCGCGAGATCTTCGCCGCCAAGCCGGTCGTGACCCGTGTGATGGGTATCGATGAGGCGCGCGCTTCCGGCGCGGTCGCCCTGTTCGGCGAGAAGTACGGCGACGTGGTGCGCGTCGTCTCGGTGGGCGAGGAGGAGCGCCCGTTCTCCCGTGAGCTCTGCGGCGGCACGCACGCCCGCAACACCGCCGAGATCGGTCTGTTCAAGATCGTCTCCGAGTCTTCCACCGGCTCCAACGTCCGTCGTATCGAGGCCGTGACGAGCGAGGGCGCCATCGCGTACCTCGAGGACCGCGCCCGCATGCTCGCCGAGGCCGCGCAGGCTCTGAAGTGCCGACCCGACGAGGTCGCATCTCGCATCGATGCGCTCCAGGCGAGCCTGCGCGATGCCAACCAGAAGCTCAAGGCTGCGCTCACCGGCGCCTCTTCCGACGCGATCGGTTCTGCCATCGAGGGCGCTCTCGATGCCGGCGGCTATCGACTCGTCGTCGCCGAGCTTTCCGGTCTCGAGGGCTCTGAGCTGCGCAACGTCTGGGATACCATCCGTCAGAAGGCCGCCGGTCCGGTTGCCTGCGTTATCGCAACGGTGACCGAGAAGGGGACGCCCGCCCTGCTCGCCGCCGCGACCGACGAGGCGGTTTCCGCCGGGTTCCACGCCGGCAACATCATCAAGCAGATCGCTCCGTGCGTGGATGGCCGCGGTGGCGGCAAGCCCACGATGGCCCAGGCGGGTGGCAAGAACGCCGGCGGTATCGCCGACGCGCTCCAGGCCGCACGCACGGTGCTGGGCCTGTAGGGGAGCGCATGGTCGCCCTTGCGCTCGATATCGGGCAGACTCGCATTGGCATCGCCGTGTCCGACCGTACGGGAAGCGTGGCGATGCCGGTGAAGGTGCTGCCCGCCGCCGAGGTCATCGGATGCGCGCGGACCTTTCGCGCCATCGTCGAGGACCACGAGCCGGATATCTTGGTGTGCGGTTTGCCCCAGACGCTTTCCGGCGAGGAGGGACCGCAGGCCGAGCGCATCAGGGCCATCGCCGGCGAGCTGTCCGAGCGCTTAGGGTTGCCGCTGGCTTTCGCCGATGAGCGCCTCTCGTCGCGCGAGGCGAAGCGTATTCTGCGCGAGCAGGGTCTTGACGAGCGCCGCATGCGCGGCAAGGTCGATATGGTCGCCGCATCCCTGTTCTTGCAGGCGTGGCTCGACAGCACCGATCGAAAGGACGAACGTGCCTAACACGATGAACAACGATCCGAGGCGAAGCTCCGCTGCTCGCCCCACGGCGCGCCCCGCTCGACCGGCGGGCAAGCGCTTTGCCGACAACCGTCGCGCTTCCTCGACGGGTGTGCAGCCCTATCGTCCCTCGAGCTACTCGTCGAGGCGGCCGACTGCCTCCGCGCATCGTCGCCCGGCGCAGCGCCAGGGCGGTATTCCGGTCGGCGGCATCATTGGCGCCGTCGTCGCGCTTGTCGCCATCGCGCTCATCGTCTGCTTCGTCGTTCCCGCCGTGCGCGGCATGTTCGTTGACGATACCCCTGCGGTCGAGGCGGGCCAGGAGGTTCGCCTGACGATTCCCGAGGGCGCATCGGGCGATGCGATTGCCCAGCTCATGGCAGAAAACCATGTCATCGACAACCCGAAGGACTACTACGCTGCGGTCACGGCAGCCGGTGCCGAGATGTCCATCAAGCCCGGCGAGTACCTGCTGTATACCGGACAGGATCCCGCTGAGGTCGTCGAGCAGCTTGTCGCCGGTCCCAACGCCGGCACCTCGCTTGTGATCCAGGAAGGCCTCACGGTCGCCCAGACGGCTGCCCGCGTCGAGGAGACCTACGGCATCTCCGCCGATGAGTTCCTGGAGCAGGCGAAGGCGTCCAACTATGTCGACGACTATCCGTTCCTCGAGGGCGCCTACAACGATTCGCTCGAGGGCTATCTGTATCCCAAGACCTATTCGATCAGCAATCCGACTGCCGATTCGATCATCCGTGCCCTGCTCGACCAGTTCGTCGCCGAGACCGCCTCGCTCGACCTGGACGCCGGACCTGCGGGCCTGAGCGCGCAGCAGGTGATCACGGTGGCCTCGCTCGTCGAGCGCGAGACGGCGGTCGACGATGAGCGCCCGACCGTGGCGAGCGTCATCTACAACCGACTCGACATCGATATGCCCCTGCAGATCGATGCGGCGATCGTGTACGCACGCGGCGGCGGCAGCGATCCCGTCACCTATGACGATCTTGAGATCGACTCGCCCTACAACGTCTACAAGAACTACGGCCTGACTCCCGGACCCATCTGCAGCCCGAGTCTCTCGTCGATCCAGGCGGCGCTCGCCCCTGACGATACCGACTATCTGTATTACGTCGCCTCGGCAGCGGGGGATGGCACGCACCGGTTCACCGATGACTACGAGGAATTCGAGCAGTTCAGCCAGGAGTACGGGGAGTCGCTGCAATGAGTATCCTTTCCCCTGGACGCTACGTCGCATCCGTCGACATCATCGACCTCGAGGAGCTCTACGCATCCGGCAAGCGCGCCATCATGCTCGACCGCGATAACACGCTCGTCCCGCGCGATCGCACGACGGCGCCCGCCGAGGTCGCAGCATGGCTCGACCATGCCCGAGAGCTCGGATTCTCGCTGTACATGGTTTCCAACAACTGGCATCGCGACCAGGTGGAGCGCTCTGCTGGTGAGCTCGGGCTCGGCGCCATCTGCTTTGCCTGCAAGCCGCTTCCCTTTGCCATCGATGCGGCGCTCAAGCGCATGGGGCAGCCGCATGAGGCGGCGGTGCTCATCGGAGACCAGCTCTACACCGACGTGTGGGCCGGCAAGCTCGCGGGTGTCGACACCATTCTCGTCAAGCCTCAGACCACTGTCGATCTGTGGTACACCAAGATCTTCCGTATCTTTGAGCGGCTCGCGCTGCGCGGCGTTCCCTGCGAGGAGCGCTAGGCGATGATGTGCTGCGACAAGCGAGGCTGCGACCACATCTTCTTCATCGGGTTTCTCGGTGCGGGCAAGTCCACGCTCGCACGCAACCTCGGTAAGATGTTCAACAGGCGCTACGTCGACACCGATCGCATGGTCGAGCGTCGCTGCGGCCAGTCGGTGACGAAGATTTTCGCCACACGGGGCGAGCGCGCCTTCCGGGCACTGGAGACCGACGCGCTGCGCTCGTTGCGCTCGGAGCGCAGCCTGCTGGTATCCTGCGGCGGCGGGATCGTCGAGACGCCGTGCAACATCGATCTCATGCACGAGATGGGCTACTGCGTCTACCTCGATGGCGATATCGATGACTCCCTGCGCCAGATCAGGCGGCGTGACACGCGGCCCGATTTCAAATCGGAGTCCCATGCTGTCGAGCTGCTCGAGCACCGCCGTCCCCTGTACCTTCAGGCGGCTGATTTCACCGTCGATATCCGCGGTCGCGGCTTTACCGACGTATCCTACGATTGCGCTGAGTTGCTTTTGGAGTGTGGTTTGCTATGACCGTTCGTCGTCAGCTCGTGAACTTCGGTCGCACGACGACCGATTTTCGGATTGGGTGCGGCGCTTTTGCCGAGCTTCCGCGCCTGCTTGCCCATGTCGTCGGAGCGCCCAAGCGCGCTCTTATGGTTCTCGAGGACCCCGTCGACGAGACGGTTCGCGTCGAGGTGGAACGCGCGCTTATCGACACCGGCTTTCAGGTCTTCTCGTGCACGTGCGCTTCTGCGCGGCTTTCGCGTGTAGAGGATGCTGTCTTACTGTTTGCCGAGTTCGAGCGCAGCGCCTTGACGGCCGACGATCTGGTCGTCGCGGTCGGCGGCTTTGAGCTGTGCTCTGCCGTTGCGTTCTGTTCTGGCATGTGGTGCCAGGGCGTCTCGAGCGTCGCCATACCGCTCACCCTCGATGCGATGGCGCGGGTTGCCACCTCCGTGGCCCCGCTTGGGTACGGCGAGGCGTCCGAGATGATCTCGGTGCAGCCGCGCTGGGACATGGTCGTCTGCGAGCTCGACCTCGTCATCGGCAAGGATTCTGAGACGCTTGGTGCCGGCTACGTCGAGTTGCTCTCGAGCGCGCTTGCCGAGAGCAAGCGCGCGTGGGAACAGTTCCCCGGTCTTGCCGAAGGTATGGTCGCCGGTCAGGAACGGGCCTTTGCCGATGCGCTCTGCCGTGCGCAGACCGCCCGCAGTATGTCCATACGCTCTGCGAATCCCTCGTCGCGCCATGCGGTCGACTACGGCGTCGCCACCGCCCGCGCCCTGCGTTCGTGCCTTGGCGCCTCGTATCCGTGGTATCGCCTGCTCGCTGAGGGCATGCGTTTCGAGGCGCGCCTTGCGCACGATGTCTGCGGCCTTGATGTCGACGTCGTCTTCGACCAAGACGATCTGTTCGAGGACCTTGGCGTCGAAGAGCTGACCTTCGAGCTTACGGCCGACCGCTTCGTCGAGGCCCTGAAGCGCGAGCGCTATCGTCGCTCGAATCGATTCATGCTTGCGCTTCCGCGGTTCGCCGGCTCGATTCGTCTCGCCAACATCGACGACGACCTGCTCATGCGCCACGCTGAGGCCTATCTTGCGTCGAGATCCCAAACCGAGGACGAGTAGGGGAGTCTGATGCGCGCCGGCCGCCATCGCATACGCGCGGATGCCAGCTGGCGCCTCGAATCGAAAGGAGTATCTATGGCTGAAATCGTTTCGGGTCCCGCCGCTCGCATCGAGCGCGTGAGGGCAATGATGGAGGAGCGCGGCTACGACGCCGTCGTCGTGCGCGACGAAGCGAACCTTCGCTGGCTCACCGGGGCCATGGGCGTGTTCGACTACACCTATGAGTTTCCCCATGCTGCATTCATCACGCGTGATGCGTGCTTCCTGCATACCGATTCGCGCTATTACAACAGCTTTACCGAGAACCTTCCCGAAGGGCATGCCTGGCAGCTCGATATGGACGGCCATGATATTCCGGGTTGGGTCGCCGAGCGTGCGCTCAGGTGCCGCTGTCGCGTCGTTGCGGTCGAGGACGACATGCAGCTGTCCTTCTACCAGGGAATCGTTCGCGGGCTCGAAGACCGCTCCATCGTCTGTCAGCTTCCGCTGATGCACGGCGACCTGCGCCGCATGCGCGCCGTCAAGGACGATGAGGAGATCGAGCTCATGCGCCAGGCCCAGGCCATCACCGACGCTGCCTTCACCCACATGCTCGGCTTCATCAAGCCCGGCATGACCGAGAAGCAGATCAGGGTCGAGCTCGAGAGCTTCATGCTCGACAACGGCGCCGACGGCCTCGCCTTCGATTCCATCGTCGCCTCCGGCCCCAACACGGCCAACCCGCATGCCATCCCCAGCGATCGCGTCGTCCAGAAGGGCGATTTCGTCCTCATGGACTACGGCGCGCGCTACCGCGACTACGATTCGGATATGACCCGTACCGTCGTCATGGGTGAGCCGACCGACGAGCAGCGCGCCCTGTACCATCTGGTTCAGCGGACGCACGAGGAGTGCGTGCGCGCCATCCATGCGGGCGTCGACGGACACGATATCCATATGCTGTCCGTGAAGATCATCTCCGATGCGGGATACGGTGACTACTATGGCCACGGGCTCGGGCACGGGGTTGGCATCGACATCCACGAGCTACCCAACTTCGGCCGTGCGAGCAACATCGTTGAGGCGGGTTCGGTCGTGACCGTCGAGCCCGGCGTGTATCTGCCCGGAGTGGGCGGCGTCCGTCTCGAGGACTACGGCGTGGTGACCGAGGACGGCTTCGTGCCCTTCACCTCGTCTCCGCACGAGCTGCAGGTCATCGACTGCTAGGATACGCTCCACCTCTCTTTTGATATGGCTGTTCTGTCGCATTTTGCGCCCGCAGCCGCACCGTGTCGTATACTTTCCCTGTTCTGTGTATTGAGTGAGAAAGGTCATCCATGGCATCCATCACCACCGCTGATTTCAAGAACGGCCTCGGCCTGCGCATCAAGGACAAGGTCTGCACCATCGTCGAGTTCCAGCACGTCAAGCCCGGCAAGGGCGGCGCGTTCGTTCGCTACAAGACCAAGGACATCAAGACCGGTCGTGTCGTCGAGCAGACCTGCAACGCGGGTTCCAAGTTTGAGAGCGTGACCCTCACCACCACCGAGATGCAGTATCTGTACAACGATGGCGACAACTACTACTTCATGAACATGGAGACCTACGACCAGGTTCCGGTTCCCGCTGACTTCATTGGCGACAACGAGAAGTGGCTCAAGGAGAACGACGTCTGCCAGCTGCTGTATGCCGACGATGAGCTCATGGGTGTCAATCCGCCCATGTTCATCGAGGTCGAGATCACCGAGACCGATCCCGGCTTCAAGGGCGACACCGTCCAGGGCGGCACGAAGCCCGCGGTCATCGAGACCGGCGCCACCATCCAGGTTCCCATGTACCTCAACGTGGGCGAGACCATCAAGGTGGATACGCGCGACGGCAAGTTCGTCTCCCGCGTGTAGCGCGCATCGCTCACATGTGTTTGACCGGGGCGGGACACGTGTCCCGCCCTTTTTTCGTCGACGAGCGCACATCGGACTTTATGCCGTGTTTTGCTTGGGGTATCCTGTTAAAAGGTTTTGTGGCTTCATGCCATCCGTGTCTAATGCCGAAATGGGTGAGAACATGTCTGCAGAGATCAAGATAGACGGTATCGCCATCGCGCCCGAGGTCCTTTCCATCATCGTCTCCCGCGCGGTGGAAGGCGTCGAGGGAGTCGCCTCCGTGGGCACCAACGACCTCGCCTCCAGCCTGGTCTCCATGTTTTCCGCGAAGAGCCCGCAGCCTGCGCTTCCTGCCGTCGAGGCGGAAGTTGTCGACGGCTCCCTTCATATCACCGTTCGCCTGACGGTGTTTTTCGGCTATCCCTTCAAGAAGCTTGCCGAGAGCGTGCGCGCTGCAGTGGTGAAGGCTATCGACGGCCAGGTGGGCGTCGCCGTCTCCGCTGTCGACGTGTGCATCGACAACCTGGTGTTTCCCAAGGAGTAGCGAGTGAGTCTTAAAGTTGAACGCGGGCGCACGCTCGCCCGCAGTCAAGCGCTGCAGATTCTGTTCCAGGCTGAGGCGCTGGATAAGCCTGTCGACGAGGTGCTCGAGGGGGATTTCCTGCTCTCGTCCGACAAGCCCCTGCAGCCCTATGCCGAGCAGCTCGCCCGTGGCTGCTACGAGAACCTCGATCGCATCGACGACGCCCTGCACGAGGTTTCCGACAACTGGAGCCTCTATCGTATGCCGTCGGCCGATCGCAACCTGCTGCGCATCGCCGTCTACGAGATGCGCTTGCTCGAGGGTGATGACGCCCTCGACGATTCCATCGTGATCAACGAGGCGGTTGAGATCGCCAAGGCGTATGGCACCGATAGCTCCGCTCGGTTCGTCAACGGCGTTTTGGGCCGTCTTGCGCGCCAGTCCGAGCTGCCGACCGTTTCCGAGGACGAATCCGATCATTCCGATACCGATGGCAGCGAGGACGCCGTCGAGGTGGAGGGATAGGCCAATGGCTGACACCGCGGTCAATTCGTTCGACGACATCACCGCTCGCCTCGACGAGATCATCGCGACCGTCCGATCGAAGGACACGTCGCTCGAGCGGAGCTTGGACCTGTTCGATGAGGCGATCAAGCTCGGCTCGCGCGCCGTCGATATGGTCGATACCTTCGATCTTTCCGATCGCGAGGCGGACCAACTGGCCGCCGCCATGGATGAAGACGCGGCCGCCGACCCCGACGCTTCCGTCGCCGACGAGCCCGTCGCGCCTGCCGAAGCATGAAGCGCGTCCGACTCGATGATGAACTCATAGCGCAGGGCCTGTGCGTCGATCGCGACGAGGCCCTGCGTTTTTGCATGGCTGGGCTCGTGTCCTCGGGAGGAGAGCGCCTGGAGTCTCCTGCGCTACGCGTAACACCCGGGTGCGATCTGCACGTCAAGGGGAAGATCCCTTACGTCGGCCGAGGCGGCATCAAGCTCGCCGGCGCACTCGATATCTTTGCCGTTGATCCAACCGACCTGTCGTGTCTGGATATCGGTTGCTCTACGGGCGGCTTTACCGATTGCCTGCTGCAGCGCGGCGCTGCTCGCGTTGTCGCCGTGGATGTCGGACGCGCGCAGTTCGCGTGGAACCTGCGCAACGACGACCGCGTCACGCTGCTCGAGCGCACCAACATCGTCGATGTTCCCGGTCTCGGATATTCCGGCGCCTTCGATCTTGCCGTATGCGACGTCTCGTTTACGAGTATCCACACGGTGCTGCCGGCCGTCCTCGACCTGCTTGACGTGCACGGTCGATTCCTCACCTTGGTGAAGCCTCAGTTTGAGGCCATGCCGCATGAGGTGGGGGAGGGCGGCGTGGTGCGCGATCCCGCCGTGCATGCGCGCGTGCTTTCCGACGCTGTCAAGCTGTTTGCCAGCAGCGGCCTATACCCGGTCGACATCTGCGCGTCGCCCATTCACGGCGCGAAGGGCAATCGCGAGTTCTTTCTCCTTGGCGATCGCGCCGCGTTCGATGCGTCCACATCCGAGCAGCGTTCCCTTCAGGTTGATGCGCTCAAGCGAAAGGCTGGTTCGTTATGAAAATCCTGCTCGTTCCCAATTACAGCAAGGATGAGGCCGTCCAGAGCGGTCTCACGCTCGAGCTGTGGTTGACCCGTCAGGGCTACGACGTCATGTGGGCCGCCGACAAGGAATCCAAGATCGCATCTCACGAGGCGCCCGATATCGACGGGTGCGAGCTTGTCATCTCGCTGGGCGGCGACGGGACGCTGCTAAGGGCTGCCCATCTGGTGGGGCGCCGCGAGATTCCGATTCTGGGCCTTTCCTACGGCCATCTCGGCTTCCTGACCGCTGCGAGCCCTCAGGACCGCGATATCCTCGCGGTCGTGTCCGATGCGCTCGCAGGCGAGATGCACGTGAGCCGTCGCGCGACGATCGACTGCGACGTCCACGTGGTTCAAGACGACGGAACCGAGCAGGTCATCGCTGCCACCGGCTTAAACGACATGGCGCTGGCCCGCGGTCCGCTCTCCGAGATGGTGGAGTTCGATATCGCGGTATCGGGCCATCATATCGACCGGCTGCGGGGAGACGGCGTGGTCGTCTCCACGGCTACCGGCTCGACCGGGTACGCGCTGTCGGCGGGCGGCCCGATCGTCAGCCCCGACTTCGACGGCATGGTATGCGTGCCCATCGCCCCGCATACCATCCAGGCGCGCGCGTTTCTGACCTCGCCCGCCGATGTCATTGAGGTCACGATGTCCCACGACCGGCCCTCCCAGCCGGCAATCGCCGTCGATGGCCAGTTCATCGAGGCTTCGGGAACCGTCGAGCGCGTCGTTTCGCGGCGCGGGGCGGCCGATATCCTGCTGCTCGACTACGGCCCCGAGAGCTTCTACAACTCCGTGTCTCGCGTGTTCTACGGGGTGAGACGTCATGATCGATGAGATCCACGTCACCGACCTCGCGCTGATCCGCGATGCGGTGCTTGTGCCGGACGCCGGCCTCACGGTGCTGACAGGCGAGACGGGCGCCGGTAAGACCGCGTTGCTCAGTGCCTGTCGCCTGCTCATGGGAGATCGTGCCGACTCGTCGCTTGTTCGCGAGGGGCAGGATGCCGCCTATGTCGAAGGGCGTCTGTTTCGCGATCCCCATGATACCGAGGGCATCGTGGTCGCGCGTCGCGTGGGCGCCGATGGGCGCAGCCGCGTCAAAATCGATGGTGCCTTAGCGAGCGTTCGCGAGCTTGCTCAGCTCGTCGCGTCGCAGATCGACCTGTGCGGCCAGCACGAGCATCAACGGCTGCTCGACCCTGCAACCCATGTCGATATGGTCGACGCATGGGCGGGGGCTACGGTCGCAAAGCCGCTTGCCGCGTACCGTGAGGCCTTTGCTGCGGCCCGCGAGGCCGCACGCGAACTCGAACGGGTCGAGGCTGCGGCGCGCACGCAAGGGTCGCGTCTCGAGGAGGCGCGCTTCGCGCTCGCCCGTATCGACGAGGTCGACCCGGGTGAGACCGAGCTTGAACAGCTCGAGGAGGTCCTGCCGCGCGCTGAACACGCCGAGGCGCTTGTCGGATGCGTCCATGATGCCGAGTCCTCAATCGGGGACGAGGGCGGCGTCCTCGACTCGTTGAATGAGGCGATCGCAGGGCTTGCTCGCATGGGTTCGGTCGATTCCAAGCTCGCTCAGTTCGCCGACGGGCTCGCCGGGACGGCGATCACGATCGAGGACATCGCTGCCGATCTTCGCCGGTATCGAGACGATATCGAGTTCGATCCTGCTGAGCTCCAGCAGGCACAGGAGCGATATGGAGAGCTCAAGGGCCTGCTCAGGCAGTTCGGACCGACCATGGACGACGTGCTGCGCCGGCGTGAGGAGGCACATGAGCTGCTTGCGCTCGTCGACGACGGCGAGGCCCGTATTCGCCGTGCCCGCCAGGATCGCGATGACGCCGAGGCGAACCTGTCCCGATGCGCTCGCGCTCTGATGCGTGCCCGCAACACGGCGGCCCCCCGATTCTGCCGAGAGGTGGGCAAGCAGATGGCTCGCCT